>DAIDKD010000061.1:0-13308 GCA_027451065.1 Bacillaceae bacterium
AGTTCCATGGTAACTTCGCCATCATTTGACATTTCCTTTTGTATATATGAGAACAGATGATCTTATCTGATTATACATTAATTAATTTTTAAAAGCAAGGAGCACTTTGAAGATACTTTAAAGCGTGAAACATCAAGAAACACAAGGAGAAAAACTTAAACATGATAGACACCTGGATAAAAATATAACCCCTGGTGAATTCTCCAACATCCAATCAAACACTAGTTGATGAACTAGACAGGACACTTCTGAAATAACATTAATATGGAACCCCCATTTATTCACATTATTGTACAATTTATTGTGAACTATTATACAATAATGTAAACAGAAGACGGTCTTGATATAGGAAGCTTGTTCCTATTTTTGTCCGAATTGTCATCGGAATTTGGGAGGGCTATTACTTTACAAGACAGTGTATAGTTATCATTTGTAATGTTTCAATTGTAACAGCATTATTTCGAAGAACTGAGCATATCAAAAGGGGGAAATTTTCGAATGAATTATCAACATTTATTTGAAGAAGGAAGAATTGGACATGTAATACTGAAGAATAGAGTTGTCATGCCGGCAATGGGAACAGGTATGGCTGGTCCTTATGGGGAAATTACAGACCACCAGATTCGTTATTACGAAGAACGGGCAAAAGGAGGCGTTGGTTTAATCATTACTGAATTTACATCGATTGACTATGAATTGGGAAGAGGAATTGTCAATCAATTAAGGATTGATGAGGACCGCTTCATACCAGGGCTTCATCGTCTAGCACGTGCGGTACAGAAATATGGGACCAAAATTTTTGTCCAGCTTCATCATGCCGGTAGAGAATCAAATTCTCTGCTGACAGGAGGGAAGCAAATTGTCGCTCCAAGTCCAGTTACCTGTGCGGCGATTGGCGAAGAGCCAAGGGAATTAACGACCTCAGAGGTCAAGGAGATCATCAATAAATTTATATCAGGTGCATTTCGATGCAAAGTCGCCGGTATTGATGGAGTGGAATTGCATGGTGCGCATGGATACTTAATAAATCAATTCCTAAGTCCAAACACTAATTTACGTACCGATGAATATGGGGGCACCTTTGAAAAGAGAATGAGATTCTTAGAGGAAATCATTACAGGCATTAAAAAGCTATGCGGAAAGGATTTTCCTGTCACAGTTCGGCTCAGCGTGGATGAATTTGAGGAAGGCGGCATCAATCTACAATTAAGCCGAAAAATCAGTCGCTACTTAGAGAAAATAGGCGCTGACGGACTGCATGCAAGCTCGGGAAATTATAATACGATGGAAACAGTCATTGAATCGCCACTATTCGAAGAAGGATGGAAAGTCTATCTAGCGGAAGAAATCAAAAAAGAAGTGACTATTCCGGTAATTACCGTTGGAAACATTCGGGACCCGAGATTTGCAGAAACCATTTTAGCTGAGGGAAAGGCGGATTTTGTTGCCATTGGAAGAGGACATATTGCTGAACCTGATTGGGTACACAAAGCAGCAGAGGGACGCGAGAAAGAAATTAGGATGTGCATTTCTTGTCTGCACTGCATTCACTCAGTATCCAATGGGCCAGGTATGGTCAAATGCTCCATCAACGTTAGAGCCGGGCGTGAGCTGGAATTTGCAGAAGTAACTTCCATTGATGAAAAGCGGCGTGTTGTGATTGTCGGCGGCGGCCCAGGGGGAATGGAGGCTGCAAGAGTACTCTCCATGAGAGGTTATGATGTAACACTATTTGAGAAAGAAGATAGACTCGGCGGCCAACTGAACCTAGTCACAGATCCCGTCTATAAAAAGAAAATGAAAAAGTATGTTCAGTATCTTTGCAATGAAATGGAACAATTGAAGGTTGATATCAGACTAAATAAGGAGGTTTCCGTTGAAGAGATTACATCCTTCAATCCTTATGCTGTTTTGTTGGCGACAGGAGGAATACCGCTTGTACCTAATATAGAGGGATATGCTCTTCCAAATGTATGCAACTATCGAGATGTGAAACTTGAAAACAACATTTTCCATGACAAGAAGGTTGCAGTATTGGGAAGCGGCATGGTTTGTCATAGTACTTCCCGCAGACTTTCAGAAAAAGGTAATGAGGTGATCCTCGTTGAATTGCCTACTAAATCAGGCAGTAAAATAAGCCCAGCGACGAGAACAAGGCTGATGAATAAATTAAGAAAGGAAAACGTCAAAATAATTACCGATCATAAAGTAAATAAACTACAGTCCAATGGTCTTAGTTTAGAGAAGATAGATTCCGGAGAAATGGTGGAAATAGAAGTCGACCAGATTGTTATTGCCATGGGAGTGCAACCTTATAATCCATTGGAAAAATCATTAAGGAAGGCGATGGAAAATGTCTTTGTAATCGGTGATGCAGCAGGCTACACCTCGCTTGGAGATGCCACTAGAGGTGGATTTGAAAAAGCATATGTTCTGGAATCACTAGTCACTACCAACTAGCTAAAAAATACAAATGAATCGTGGTGATAAAAATGCAAGGTATAGAAAAAGGACATCCACATGCTAAAGAGCATTCTCATAGCACTGGTCATCCTCATGGAATGGGAAAGGATATCGACTATGACGTAAACCCATTTATTGTGATTTGGGAAGTAACAAGAGCCTGTCAGCTAAAGTGTGTTCACTGCCGTGCTGATGCGCAAACAGCTCCAGATCCACGTGAATTATCACATGAAGAAGGAATCCATCTTATCGATCAAATCTATGAAATGAATAATCCAATGCTCGTATTCACTGGCGGGGATTGTATGATGAGAGAAGACCTTTTTGAGCTAGCAGACTACGCTGTCAAAAAAGGTATGCGTGTTTCTATGACACCTAGTGCTACTCCAGAAGTAACAAAAGAAAAAATGAAACGCGCAAAGGAAGTAGGTCTTTCGCGCTGGGGATTTAGTCTTGATGGTCCAACTCCAGAAATACACGACCATTTCCGCGGAACTTCCGGCTCGTTTGACCTAACTCTTGAAAAAATAAAATACTTACATGAATTGAATATGCCATTGCAAATCAATACAGTCATATCTCGATATAATTACGATCATTTAGAGGAAATGTCTCAGTTAGTTGGTGAGCTTGGCGCAGTCATGTGGTATATCTTCTTGCTTGTTCCAACAGGAAGGGGGCAAATAGACGCATGTATAACTCCTGCGGAGCATGAAAAAGTATTCCGTTGGCTATATGAGCTCAGCAAAACAGCTCCCTATGATATCAAAACGACTGCAGCACAGCATTACCGTCGTGTTGTCCTGCAGCAAAAAGCACGCGAACAGATAATTGAAAAAGAAGAGATTCACTACGAAGACTCAATTACAACTGATTTCGCATCGATGCATGACGGCTTGAAGCGTGCGCCAAAAGGTGTGAATGATGGGAATGGCTTTGTTTTTATTTCTCATATTGGTGATGTAATGCCAAGCGGATTTCTTCCTATCGTATGTGGCAATGTCCGCGATACCCCATTATCTGAAATTTACCGTGAAGCAAAAGTGTTTAAGGAATTAAGGCAACCTGACAACTATAAAGGTAAATGCGGTATATGTGAGTATAATAGAATTTGTGGCGGATCCCGTTCAAGAGCCTATGCCGTAACGGGTGACTATATGGAAAGTGAACCATTTTGCGTTTACATCCCACAAGCCATGAGAAACACCCCAAAAACCTAAGTTTTTGGGGTGTTTCCTGTAATCCACTTCACCTTCTTGATGAAGCGGATTATGGTAAAATCAACCATTTTCTTGTCATGCCAATTCCTTCAAAAAAATTGATTTCGTACAGAGCATAGTAAGTAATTATTTAATACTACGGTAAAGTTTATGCATTTCGTCAGCTACAAACTGTACTTGTGTTCCTACAATTACCTGAATACTCTTCGAACCGACAATGTTGATTCCCGGTACGCCGGTAGATTTGATTTTCTCTTGATTGACTGCAGTCATATCCTTCACTTCAATACGTAAACGTGTCACACAGTTGTCCACTGATGTGATGTTTCCATCTCCACCTAATCCTTCGTATATTGTTTTTGCCATCACTGCAAATTTATTTTCTGACGAAGGGGACTCCACCGTTTTTACTTCTTCTTCATCTCCTTCTTCACGACCTGGAGTATTCAAGTTGAATTTTACAATTAAGAAGCGGAATAATACATAGTAAATCACTGCGAAAACCAATCCTTGAACAATTAACATGTAGGGTTGATTTGCAATAGGAATTCTTAAACTCAAAATAAAGTCTATTAATCCTGCACTAAATCCAAATCCTGCTGTCCAATGGAAAAATGCTGCTACTGCTAAGGAAATCCCAGTTAAAATTGCATGGGTTACATATAACATTGGCGCTAAGAACATAAATGAGAATTCAAGAGGCTCTGTTACCCCGGTAAAAAATGAAGCAAAGGCTGCTGCCAGTAATAAAGATGCTACTTGTTTCTTTCTTCCAGATTTCGCAGTATGATACATTGCTAATGCTGCTGCTGGTAAACCAAACATCATCACTGGGAAGAAACCAGCTTGGTACATTCCTGTTTCACCTTTTATTCCTTCACTAGCCCAGAAGTTACCGATGTCATTGATTCCAGCTACATCAAACCAAAATACAGAGTTTAGTGCATGGTGTAATCCGGCTGGAATTAATAAGCGGTTGAAGAAACCGTAAATGCCTGCGCCAACAAAGCCTAATTCACTAATCGCCTTACCAAAAGAAACTAAGCCACTGAAAATAACTGGCCATACGAATAACATAATTGCTGAAACAACTAACATAGAAACAGCCGTCATAATCGGTACAAGACGCTTTCCACTAAAGAATGAGATTGCTGCTGGTAACTGAACCTTACTAAAGCGATTATACATAATAGAAGCAACAATCCCTGATAAAATACCTACAAATGCATTATCAATTTTAGCAAATGCTGCACTTACATTCTCCACATCAATTCCTTTTAACATTGCAACAGAATCTGTTGATAATAATGTTGTAATAACCAGAAAGCCAACAAGACCACTTAATGCTGCTGATCCATCTTTTTCTTTCGACATTCCAAAGGCAATCCCTACAGCAAATAATAATGGCATATAGTCAATAATGGAGGAACCTGCTTTAATCAAAAAAGCGGCTAATGGGCTGTCTGCTCCCCAACCATTGGGGTCAATCCAATAACCAATCCCCATTAAAATTGCTGCTGCAGGCAGTACCGCTACTGGCAGCATTAAAGAACGACCTATCCTTTGAATATATGCCTTCATTTTATCCCCCCTTTTCTTTACCATCACTATATGCTTTCCGGGGGTAATATAAGCCTCCTACTTGTATTTTTTTATGTTTTTTTACTAATTTGTTTATCGAGTTTCCCATTGCCTCTTCATTAAGAAAACTTGACCTTCATATTGAATCTGATCACACAATATTTCAAAAAATCAGTAGATGAGCTTGTTGCACAATTTGATATAAACAAGGATAGGAACGATAATTGAATATTAAGTAGAACGGAGCTCTGCTTTTGGTTGGATAATGAGTATGTTTTGGGGTAGATAAAAGATGTGTTAAAGAAAAATTAAGGCTTCCTCTCAATTTATGGACTTTCGCGATACGTTTCTTCTTTTGGACGGTAAGCCTTACTAAATTATATAATATGCCTTCAAATCGTTGTAAGGCACTTAATAGCGGGGGACGACAAGACATACTGCGGCATGAATATCGACTGGAGACTCAATCATCTCTTTGCTTCATAGATGCCGCTAATTTTCTTCAGTTTTACATTTCCGAAATCCGCGATAACGATTAGGAATAAGTTTTGTCCCGTCACCTAAAATCATAGAGTTACTTGTTATTTGTGCTTAATACGAGAATATCTCCTTTGTCAAATCGATGTCTTGTTTTAGAGTATTCAAAGGGAATACCGTTACTTAAGTATACGACTTGTTCTACTTCGAGTACAGGATCATAATCCGTGCATAACAAATATTCTTTATCAAGCTTTTCAGGTTGGGCAGCTCTAATTTTTCTATTCGCACCACCAATTTGAAGGTTCAGTCCTTCTTGGACATAAGCATATATAGAATCTTGTAAGATTTCTTCATTCAAATGCGGAATTAATTGAACAGGCATTTTTGTATATTCCAATAAGTAAGGTTCATTATCTAGCAACCTTAGTCGGACAATATCGTAAATCGGACTAGTTTTTCCGGTAAGAAGTTTATCACATTCTTTCTCTGTCGGGAAACGCACTTCAAACAGAATCACTTTGCTTGATAGAATAGAAGTATCCGAAATTCTATTTGTTAGCCCACTGTATTCATCGGAAATAGAATCAAACGGTGAAATATCTAGTGTATTCTTCCTCACATATGTTCCTGATCCTTGTCTGGTGAGAATAAGTCCTTCTACTACTAACAATTGCAGAGCTTTTTGAATAGTCACTCGGCTGGTGTTGAATTCTTCGGCCAATTTCTGTTGTTCTGGAAGCCGTTGCCCTGAAGGATATTCTTTATGTAAAATTCGTTTTTTTAGTTCCGCTGCAACTTCTTTATATTTCGCCATACTGTTTCCCTCCTTTCAAACCTTTTCGAAAAATGCATACTGTTGGTGCTATCCTTCCTTTTCAAATAAGAAGGAAGATGTATATTGCACTTTAAAATAGTCATATTTTAACAAATATTGGAAAGGTCCGATGTTTCATAGAAATCACTCATAAATATAACAAAAACTATATGGTGAATCAAGTTTTTCTCGAATATTAATTTCTTTTATAAGTATCTGTCACAATTATATCTGTTATCTCTACCAGCAAGCAAAAGCCACTTTCAAATCGAGTGGCTTTTGCTTGCTGTCTCTTCAGGATGCGTTTTTCTGTTCTATGGATGTGCCATTTACTCTTTCACTTGTTCTTTCACTAATTTTCATGAATGGAAGATACAAGAAAATACCTCCGACAATAATAATCGCCTGCACAATGACTGCTCTCCAGTCACCCGCAGTGGCTAGATGAGCACTTAGAAGCGGCGGAGTAGTCCAAGGAGTCATTACGATTGTTCTACTCATGAATCCTAGTGCTGTTGCTGCATATGCGAAGATTATCCCAAGTGCTGGAAGCAACACGAATGGAATCATCATTGGAAGATTGAAGATAATCGGGTACCCGAAAATAATCGGCTCATTAATATTGAACAGGCCCGGAGAAGAACCTAACTTCGCAACACTTTTGGTTGTTTTTGATTTTCCGAAAAGAAAAGTGGCTAGGATCAAGGAAATTGTACTCCCTGTTCCTCCAATCATACCAAAAGTCGAAATGAATGTATTCGTGATAATGTGGGGAACTTCTGCCCCATTCGCAAACGCTATCATATTTTCGTTCATGTTTGCCAATAATAGCGGGTCTAAAATTACTCCGTTTACAACCGTTTGGTGAATCCCTAGAGTAAAGAGAAAGTTCCCGAAACTATAGATAAACACAGCACCCGGTAAGCTTGTATTCACCCTTCTGAGCGGTTCCTGAATCATGGTGGATATCAATGTAATCAAATCCGTATGAAATACAGCATAAAGAAGAAGAGAAAGAATTCCAAAAACGGACATCACAATCATCACAGGAAGCATGACGCTGAATGAATTTCCAACAGCAGGCGGAACTCCTGCTCCCAATTTTATTTCCAATCTCTTGATAGAAGAAACGTAGATAAATCCTTCTGTGGCGAGAAGACCTATAATGATTCCTGCAAACATACCTGTTGTTCCTAAATCATTAAAGCTCAATACCCCTGATACACTGACAGCGGCGTCTACTTCCGCTGGTGTGACACTAACAGCAATCGGCATCATGACAATCAATGTACAAATAGCAAGTGCAGCAGAAGCAATTGGATTTTTGAAGTTTTTATTTTTGGATAGACAATATGCAATCATTGGAGCAATCAATAACCCTGCAATATTTAATGTCCCATTCGTAATTGTGGAACCCCAATGCTGCACCGTTTGGAGAGTTTCTCCAGATAAAAACCATGCAAAGACTACATTGTTGACGAGTACAGCTACACCAGCCAAGATGAACATCGGCATAATAATCGCAAATGCATCTCTTAATGACCTTAAATGAATTTGGTTCCCTAATTTAGCTGCAAATATAGAAAATTTTTCAATAAACGCGTTGTTTTCCATAGATGTCTCCTCCTCTGGTTAGAGGGGCAGTTTTGACTCCTCCCCCTCTGTTCATTCAAAAATCACTTGTTATAATAAGAATTCCTCGATGCTACGAGCATTTTTTTATATCGTCACTGGAATATCCATTTCCATTTCTTCCCCATTGCTTTCTATTACTTTTTTCATCCACCAAAATGATTTTTTCGGTATACGACGCATATCTTTCAAATCATGGTTTTCACGGTTCACGTACACCACTCCGTATCGTTTTCTCATATCACCTTGGGAACTTAATATATCGATCAGACCCCAGCCTAAGTATCCAACGACATCGACACCATCTAAGAAAATTGCATCTTTCATCGCTTGAAAATGATCATGGTGATATTTGATTCGATAATCATCTTGAATTTCATTGACACCATCCCACTCTTCTATAACGCCGATTCCATTTTCAATTGGGAAAATAGGTATTTGATAACGATTATATAGTTTAGTTAAGATATTCCGGAAACCGAGTGGGTCAATTTGCCAATTCCATTCTGTCGCATCTAAATATGGATTGTCCTGCTTCCCTTCATTCATATAGAAATTGACAGGGGAATCCATTCCTACATTTTGGCTGTTGACAGTGGTGCTTGCATAGTAACTAAAAGCAATCCAATCGCTCTTCATTTTTGCAATTTCTTCCAAATCACCTTCGAGTATCATTTTATCCAGACCGTTATTTTTCATGTAAGCAACAATTTCGGGAGAGTATTTTCCGTTGTTAAATGCTTCCAACAGATTATGGTTCAAGAATTCGTCCAGTTTTCTTGCCATATACACGTCCTCAGGTAAGCTTGTTGCCGGATAAATCTCTTGATAAGCGAGCATCCCTCCGATTTGACAATTCGGATATACATCATGGAGATGATTTGCAAGATATGTATGAGCCATCATGGCATGATGTGAGATAACATATAGTTCTTCTATCGTTCTCTCACCTTTTAGGTAGCCGCTAATTCTGAAACCTTCTGAATAACTGAAAATATTCTGTTCGTTGAATGTAATCCAATACTTCACCTTGTGCGCAAAACGTTTCATCATTTCTTTTCCATACGTCACAAAGGCATCGACTACTCTTCTGTCGATAAATCCATTATATGTTTCTGCAAGATGAAGAGGCATATCGAAATGATAAAGACATATCATTGGTTCGATTCCTCTTGCAATCAAATCATCGATAAATTTGTCATAGAAAGCAATTCCTTCTTCATTGAATTCACCGTCTCCTTTCGGATTAACACGGCTCCACGAAATTTGGAAGCGATAACAATTCATTCCAAGTTGTTGCATGTAATCAAAATCCTCATGGTAGCGATGGTAACTGTCTGTAGCAACTTTCCAATCCGAACTGTTTTCAGTTGCTTCTCGAATGTCATATACGGACATCCCTTTCCCACCTTCATTCCATGCTCCTTCTGTCTGCATACTGGATACGGAGTTTCCCCATAAAAAGCCCTCTTTCAGTTTTTTCAATGTACTTCTCCTCCTTGTTATTTTTTAATACGCTTTCATTATAATACAAGTATATTATATTTGTAAATACAAATTTGAAAATAAGTAGCTATAAATATTATTTTTGTCTTTAAAAGCCACAAACTCAATATACACAGAAAGGTAGAGAAACACATGAATCCGTCTCTCTACCTTCCTTTATTCATTCCAACAAAAATCCCTTTTTCTGCATAAACCTAGTGATATCCCCTCGACGAACTTCCGATAAAAATACACTTATGTTTGTTGACCAATCAGCCTTTTTCCTATTGCTGCTTCTTGTAAGGTAGTACTCCTCCATTTGTGAATCGTACTTTTCTAAAACAGTTAGATATGATTGAGTGCTATATGAGTTTTCGTGAACAATTGCTTCTAATGGTAAACGTGGCTTTCTTTCATTTTGTTCATCTGGAATTCCAACTGTCATTCCAAATAACGGTACTACTTTATCAGGTAATTCAAGTAATTCACTGATTTCTTCTAGGTTATTGCGAATACCGCCAATATAGCAAATGCCATAGCCTTCTGATTCACACCCTAAAGCAAAATTTTGAGCGTATAAAGCTGTATCCACCGTAGCCACAATGAAATTTTCTGTTGTTTGGGCTTGAATCTCTTTCCCATGCATTTGGCAAGCTACTTCCAAGCGCTTCATATCAATGCAAAATATGAAAAAAGCACCGCAACTTCCGACATGGGTATTGTTTGATAGCTTTGTCAGCTTTTGCAACTTATTTTCATCTGTTACATGGACCACTGAATAGGCTTGTACAAAATGTGAAGTTGCTGCATATTGAGCTGACTCAAGTATAGGGTATAGCTTTTCTTTAGAAATGGTTTCTTGTTTGTATTTGCGAACAGAAGTATGCTCGCTCATTTGCTTCATCACTTCATTCATTAGATTCACGTCCTTTCTTATCATCGAAAAACATAAATATAGTCCCCCTTCAGTTCTTTTTTTACTCCTATTTCCATTATACCAAGGTGCATAATGAAATTGATTAGAAAATTGGTGAACTAACTGTCGTTTTCCTCATCTAACCTTCTTCTCCAAGAATGGTCGTATCGCTTCATACAACCTCTCACTGTAGTTGATATAACTCGAGTGTGTCTCTCCCTTCAAAATCATACAATCACCATCCGCGATACTTTCGGCAATCTCCTTTGTATCCTTTTCAGAAATCATGTCGCGACTTCCTGCAAGGACTAAGGTTGGTACTTTAATTTTCGCTAAGTCCTCTCTTAATATATTTGGTTCCGTGTACATCATTTTCATTTTCGGATCTTTCGTAAAAAAATATCCAAATTTTGCAAAAGCCAAGAACCATTTTTTCAATTGACGAGGATTGGTATTAGCCCCACATGAAATAAGTGCCGACAGTTTGTCTGGATACATGGAAGCTAACAACAGTCCTATGATTGCGCCATCGGAGAAACCAAGTAAAATCGGCTTCTCCAAATGTAATTTTTCTATAAAAGCAGCAACATCCTGCATCATGTCATCATATCCAATGGTATCGACCTTACTGCTCTGACCGTGCCCTCTGCTGTCAATAGCATAAACCGTATAATTTTCTGCTAACATATCTATCAGACTGCCAAACTTACTATGATCTTCACTATTGCCGTGCAACAAAATGAACGGTTCACCACTCCCCTTTTGCTCCTGAACCTCCCATGACTAAAGTCATAGGGTTCTAAGACTCTTGCGAATCTATTTACATTCGCCATAGCTAAGCTATTTTGATACGTACAGGCGTGTCCAGTTCGCCTCTACCGTATAGAGCAGTTACGCTCACAACGCTACTTTTCTTTAAGATATTTAATGCACCATTTACATCAGCATTGAAGATTTTTCCATTTTTGGTTTGGTACAATCCTCGCTTTACCCTCTTTCCAGAAAAAGAGTAGCCAGTAGGATGATTTGCGTTATAAGTTGGGATGACATCTTTGTCAAAAAAGCTTGCCTTTGACGTATAGCTTTCTTCTTGCTTTACGAATCGAATGCCGTAAAGGGTACAGAGATATTCTAACTTATCACGTAATTTACCGAATGGAATATGTACGAATGTTTGATTGTTGGCTTTTCCCATGCTACTTCCTCGCTGAAAAGTTTCATTGTAGCCACAAACCAAGGTACCAATGTCGTTTTTTAGAAAATAATTGATGATGATACGTGCTGCTTTCGCCATGTAATCATTCACCTTATTGTTTCGATTGCGGGTATTCGCTTTTTGACGATTGGTCTGCTTTTTTCCGTACTTTTGTAAATCTTTGATGCTTTGTAATTGTGCATGTCGCTTGTTGTACCATTGGTTGATTGATTTGAGTCTTCTTCCATCAACGATGAAGCTTTCACCAGTAGATGTCACACAAGTTGCTAAGTTGTTTATTCCTAAATCAATGGCTAGTGCTTTGTTTTTGTTCAGATTTCTTTGCTCTTCTTCTACCTCGTAGGTATATTGAATTTCAAAGAACCTAGCTTTTGCTTTCGGAATGATACGAATTTCCTTTATCTTCTTCCCTTGAAGAATTGGCGGAATCGTTATCGTCACTTTTTTGTGTTCTTTTCTGTACTGGTTTGAATAAGGTATCGTTAATTGGTTACCATTTAATCGAACAAAACCAATGACAAGGGTGGTAAAACCATCTTTACTTTCTAAAGTAATTATATCATGTTTCCCTGTAAGCGAAAACATCTTGTAAAGAAAAGTTGAGAGTCTTCTTTGTTGCGCCTGTCGTTGAACCCTATTTCAATCACATTGGAGGTTGTCGTTCACACAGGTTCGCTACTTCCTGTGCAGTTCTCTGATGAACTTCTTGAGGTTTCCCGCAAGCACAGACTATATCTTCTTCCTCAGCTTGACCTGTTAGGAGCCACCCACTTCCACACGCTTGTGTGTACTCCCCTCAAGAGGGATAGTCGTTGAACTTTGCTCCATTCGAGCCTTAGCTGCTGATTGCCCATTGTGTAGAACACGTAGGATTGAACCGTATGCCATCTAACTAATTTTTTCTACTTTCGTCACGTTCACGCTCAGGCATCTTTCATCCTCACGTTGTCGTTTAGTTAGCTTTAGGGCTTTCCAGCAATTCAAGTGGTATATAGGATAGTTTGTTTACCTATCACTACGTACAGATTTCTCTATACGCTTACTATTGACGTAGCGTCGGCTAAGAGCCGAACAGCATTCATCCCACGACTGAAGTCACGGGTGTTCTCGCCGTAGTCGCTACGCTCCTAATAAAATAATTCAATTCCGTTCACATCGATAAACATTTCGCTCACCTTCTTGTGTAGTTTAAAAAAAGTAACGTGGCACTTCCCGTGTGTATCGTGTATACTCCTCACCAAATTCACCAGGAAGATGCTTTTCCGCTAAAATATTTCTATCAACTTCTATCAAAGTCTATCATTATTGATAGTTATATTTTTTCCGCGTTAGAAGGTCCATACTTTCTCCAGACAGTATGCCCTCTTTTATCCGACTTTTGCCTTTATCATCCGACAACAGGCATGGTCGCTTTTCCATTTGATTGGATTTCGATATTTGAAGAACCAGATATTTGTTTTGATTGCTCCACCTAACATCCCGATATTTCTCGCTCCGTTTA
>DAIDKD010000061.1:13318-13654 GCA_027451065.1 Bacillaceae bacterium
TATATATCCTTGTTGGTTTATCTTGAAAGAGTCCTCGTTTCACTCGACTGCCTTGAAAGTCATTAGTGGATAATTTCTCTTGCTGAAAACCTTTTGCTTGTATGTCTTTCACATCCGCAGATAGACTGCTCGTGACACTTGTATAAGCTTCATTCACACTTTCCACTTCTATTCCGTAAGCAATCGCTTTCTCTTTTAGTTGCTTTAATAATTGTAGAAAGGGAATATTGATAAACTGCTGTTTTTGAGCTTTTTTCATGTCTGTTTTTCCATTATGTTTCAGTTCTGAAAGATTGTCAGAGATGACAAGTTTTGTCACACCATGTAGAGAACAAT
>DAIDKD010000062.1 GCA_027451065.1 Bacillaceae bacterium
TACTCTCCCTCTTGAAGAAATGTATTTCATACCCTATAATAAAACATGACACAACTGAATACGTTATCATTTAGATTCACGAAAGTGATTAATAGGGAAAGAGGTGAAAATCCTCTACAGCCCCCGCTACTGTGATGCTGACGAAATCGAAGACGCCACTGGAAAAATCCGGGAAGGACGAGAGTAGGAGGAAGCTAAGTCAGGAGACCTGTCTAAATGGTTCATGAACAAATTTCGGTGGGAGAGTTGTTTTATTGGTTGTGAGAAATCAGAGGATTTTTTCATTTTCTCATAATCGGAAGGAGCGAGCAATCTCATAAAACATTTGCATAATGTTTTGAGAGATTATTCCTTCCTAGTGTAATCACATTTTATGGATAGCTCCATGAATGTGTCTAAAACACACCTTTCTTATATTATTAATAAAGGTGTGTTTTTTGCGGTATTTGAGAGATGAGTGCTTTTTTACCTATATCTCAAATGTCGAAAAAAATGAGAGGATGTATAACTATGAAGAAAAAAACTTTTTTTACGGCTATTATGATTGTATTGATGCTCGTGTTATCAGCTTGTGCTGAGAACAATGGATATTCATCTGATAAAGTAGGTGATATCCAAACAGAAGGAACGACGCTGCCTGTTGAGGATCGTGTCGGAAATGCTATTACAGTTCCTGAAAATATTGAAACAATCGTTTCGCTAGCTCCTTCGATTACTCAAGTGTTAGAGGATTTAGGTGTAATAGAGAAGTTAATTGCGGTAGACAACCAATCACCATTTCATGTAGAGGGATTAACTGAACTACCGCAAGTAGATATCGTCTCTCCAGATATAGAAACATTACTTGCCCTTGAGCCGGATATAATCTTTGCCTCGGAAATTAGTTTTGGTCAAGATGAAGATATCTTTCAAATGCTAATAGATGCGGGAATTTGTGTTGTACAAATTCCAACGAGTAATAGTATCGCGGCAATCAAAGAGGATAACCAATTTATTGCAGATTGTCTTCAGTTAAGTGAAAAAGGAGAAGCGTTGAATAGTGAAATGCAAGCAGTAATTGAGGAGATTGCTACAATAGGAGCATCTATTACAGAGCAGAAAACTGTTTTCTTTGAAATTAGTCCGCTTCCAGATATTGTTAGTTTTGGTACTGGAGTATTTCTAAACGAAATGCTTGAAATAATCGGTGCAAAAAATGTACTTGCTGACCAAGAGGGATGGTTACCAGTAAATGAAGAAGCAGCAGTAGATACTAACCCGGATGTGATTTTAACCAATGTGAATTTCATAGAAAATCCAGTTGAAGAGATTTTAAGTCGCAGTGGGTGGCAGAATGTAACAGCAGTAGAAACTGAAGCTGTGTACTCTATTGATAACGCCTCTAGCTCTCTTCCAAATCATCGAATTGTCGAGGCTTTGAAGCAAATGGCAATAGCAGTTTATCCTAAAGAGTTCGCAACTTTAAATGAGTAAAGGTAGCTAACTATGAAAACGCCGATAAAAGCTTTTATTTTAATAGCAATTTGTGTCATAGCTTTTGTGATTTCGATAGGAATGGGAAGTGTAAATATTCCTTTTGAAGAAATAGTAAATATTTTAGGAAATAGAATACTTCGTTTGCCCCTATCAGAAGATATTCAAGGGACAACGATTTCTATTCTTTGGAATATTCGCCTTCCCCGTTCCTTTATGGCATTTATTGTGGGTGCTGCTTTAGCTGTAAGTGGAACGGTGATGCAATCAATCTTAAGAAATCCATTAGCTTCTTCTTTTACCCTTGGTGTATCATCTGGTGCGTCACTGGGAGCAGCACTATTTATCGTTTTAGGAATTAGTGTACCTTTATTAGGGATATTTGCTTTACCTCTTATTGGTTTCTTAGGTGGTCTTGCAACGGTAATGATGGTGATGTCGTTTACGTTACGTCTAGATAAAAATATGGCAAATCAAACGATTATTTTAGTGGGGATGGTTTTTTCCTTATTTGTAAATGCCTTATTAACCCTTGTTACAGCACTTTCTAGACAACATTTGGAACAATTAGTCTTTTGGCAAATGGGTAGCTTTTCTGGTAGAAACTGGTCTCATGTTTTTGTGGCATTCACTGTAACAGTCATCTGTATCCTCTTTTTAATGAGTTATTCTCGCGAAATGGACATTATGACTTTCGGAGAGGATCAAGCTTTGTCTGCTGGGGTGGAGTTAAAGAAGGTCAAATTTCTGTTGATTGGTGTTTGTGCATTGCTGACTGGAACTGCAGTGTCTTTTGTGGGAATCATAGGCTTTGTCGATTTGATCGCCCCTCATGTGATTCGGAAGTTGTTCGGTTCTTCCCATCAAATTGTTCTACCAATGTCTGCATTATTTGGGGGAGCATTTATGGTAGTTGCTGATTTGATAGGGCGCACAATTATGGCGCCTTCAGAGTTGCCGGTGGGAGCAGTTACAGCTTTAATTGGAGCACCATTTTTTGCTTATATATTTTTTCAAAAGAGAAAGGGGGCGCGTTAACTTTGTTGGCTCTTTCTAATGTAAATGCATGGTATGACGACATGAAAATATTGCACGATATTTCCTTTGAAGTCAATAAAGGAGAGAATCTTTGTATTCTAGGTCCTAATGGATGTGGGAAGACAACGTTGTTACGTGTAATCGCAGGGTTAATTTCATCGCAGGGAACTATTGATCTTGACGGACAAAACCTCCATAAGATGAAACGGAAAGAGATTGCATCTAAGATTGCGATGATGAGCCAAATTTCTCATGTTTATTTTCCATATACCGTATATGAAGCAGTAATGCTCGGTCGTTATCAACATATGAAGCGGTCAATAATTGGAGGTTCACCATCTAGAAAAGACCGGGATTGTGTGGAGGAGTGGCTTGAAAAAACAGGTTTATTTCCAATTCGCACCAAGCAATTAGATGAGCTTTCCGGGGGGCAATTGCAACGGGTATTTTTGGCACAGACAATGGTCCAGGAACCAGAGATTATTTTATTAGATGAACCGACAAACCATCTGGATATAAAATATCAGCTAGAGTTGGTAGAATATTTAAAAGAATGGTCAAAGTCAAAAAATCACACAGTTATTGGTGTTTTCCATGATATCAATCTTGCTTTGCGTTTATCAGATCAGTTGTTATTTTTGAAGAGTGGCCAAATGGCGGGAATAGGTGCTGCTGACAAATTAATTACTTCATCCTTTTTACATGATATTTATGATATTGATATTGTCGGTTATATGCTGGAATCTTTAGAGAGATGGAATTTGTTTCGGTAAAATATAATAAGAAAGAGGTACTGAAAATGCGCATTTATACAAGAACTGGTGATGGTGGAAATACAAGAATTATTGGTGGAGGGAAAGTACGTAAGGATGATGTACGTGTTGCCGCTTATGGAACATTAGACGAACTGAACGCACTTATCGGTTTTACCATTGCCATGCTTGAAAATGAAGAGGCCATGAACGAGGAGTTGGAACATATTCAACAGACATTATTTGACTGTGGAAGTGATTTAGCGACCCCTGATGGAGTAAGGCCTTATAAAACAAAGAAAGAGCATGCTAAGTGGCTAGAAGAAAAAATTGACTATTATTCGGAAATCCCACCAGAAATTGAGGAGTTTATTTTACCAGGTGGCTCAAAAGGAGCTGCTCTTCTTCACATGGCAAGAACAGTTACGAGGCGAGCCGAACGTGAAATTGTTGCTTTAATGACTACAGAAACGATCAATCAAGAAGTCCTTCGTTATGTAAATCGCTTGTCAGATTACTTCTTCGCGGTTGCTAGAGTTGTTAATTTTCATGCTGGGAAGGATGATATTTTTTACGAGAACAGTGCACCTGTTTTTCGAAAGGACCCAAAGAATAACAATATTTAGCGCTTTATGTGTTGTTGTGAAGGATTTCCTCATACTATTCACGAAACAAATATATAGGAAAAATGCATACAACAAGGCGGTGAAGTATGAGAAATTTTCTGATACCGTTTATGACGATACTTTTGCTATGTGTTGTGTTAATTTACTATCAAATGGGGGAAGCTGATGAAACAATAGGGGCAAGTAAACAGAGTGAACAGTTGCTGAAAGAAAGTGATGTAGTGTGGAGTGTAGAAGGTGAGAAGGTTTCTATTATTATACAGGATAAAAAGCATCATCCGATTACTTCATTAGGTGAAGGGGAAAGGGAAAAACTGAACATTCTAGCAGTGAATGAAGAATTTTCATTTTTTCAACATGACAAACTTACATATTATGGAGAAGGGGTGTTTGAGGGAAAGTTATCCTTAAAGGAAGGGGAAAATTATTCTCTCTTTTTGTACCTGGTTGATGATGAACAAGCATATACCATTTCTTCTTACCAAACTAGCACATTGAAGCAGGAGAAAGTGGTAAGTATTCAACTAGATACGTTACTGAATAAAAAGGTGGATGGGTTAGAAGCTGCTCTCACCTTTAAACCTTTATTTGAACAAGAACCAAGTACATTGACATTTTCCTTTCAAGATGACAATGGTGGAAAGTATAAGTTTAACCCACTTGTCAAACATAAAGGGATGTTATTTATTGTTAACCAAGCAATGACCAAGCTTCTTATCGTATATCCAATTAACGATGACCAATCAGAAAAAACTATAGAATTTTATACCATATTTCCAAGTGCAGGAATATATAAGTTATGGGGAGAATTTCAATGGGACGGGAAAACAAAAGTGTTTCCTTACGTCATCGAAGCATTGAAAAAAGAATAGGAGCGAATCATCAAATGGAAGACATCATTCAGCAATGTAGAGTCATCATTTTTGATTTAGATGGGACGTTATATGAAGGAACTAGTCATTTTGAGTATTATGCAAAAAAAATCCAGGAGCTATTGTCGCAGGAATTGCAGCAGCATTTTCAAAAAGATTACCAAGAAATGCTGGATGGAATACATCCAGTAAAAATCGGAACAGTCTATGATGCTGAAATGGATTATATTTTGACAATTTCACCGATGACCCTAGAAGTGTTAGCGGTACGTAATTGGAAGGGGCAATTAATATGCAAGGAAAAACAACAAGAATTATATCCTTTCCCCATTCATTTAGATGATGAGAGAATGATTGGAATTGGCGATGGTTGGTTTCTACCTGTTGCTCTAGGTATCCATTATGGCGCAAAAGATATTTATCATTGTTATAACAAAACCAAAGAATACATGGCAAGCAAGGAATTTTTGCTGGAGAAAACAAAAGGATTAAAAGAAGCGCTTGAGAGATTAGGTGAAACAAAAAAACTAGTACTAATGACAAATTCAGATGCTGATGATGTGAAAAGATTATTACAAGCATTAGAGCTAGCGGACGTATTTGATTTTGAAATAACAGATGCTTTCAAACCAAATAAAACAGAAGATCATCTACAAAAAATCATGATACTGTATTCAGTGCAACCAGAAGAGGTAGTAGCCATTGGAGATAATTTTATCAATGAGATAGCTCCGGCACTTAAGTTAGGTATGTACGGTATTTATCTTACTAACCAATCACCAAACCATCATTTCGATAAGTTAATAACCGTTCCTACACTGGAAGGACTATTGTAAATGAGGAGCAGGGCGCACGGAAAGGAAAAGTCCATTTCGTGCACCCTGCTCCTTAGTCAATAAATAATATGTCTCCATACTTGAAAGTAATTTGAGGGATATTTTCTTCTTTTAACATGACAATAAAAATTTCGGAAGGGTCTCCTAATAATTGCTTTAAAGATGGAAAAATAGATACATCTACGTTCTCTTTTAATTTGGTCGTAGAAATTGAAAAAAGCAATTCTTGCTTATATTCGTGAAATGTAGCATGATATCGAATGGTTCCTTCTATCTGTTCAAAAGGGCCTTCGAGCATGAATAAGTGAGTTTGACTTGGTAGTTGGAATGATGATTCGATGAGCTCGGTTATAGCTTGTACCTCTCCAGTTTTTAACGTACGTTTTAATAATCCGATATGATGTTCCTTCATACTAATCTCCTCCGTAGTGGCTAAATCTAAGGGATAATTATATTATATGAATGTGTCAGCTAAAAAAGTCTTAAAGAAGAAAAGAACATTGAATTATGTAAATGGGATTTCTTTCCAAATTACATTACTCAATGTCACGTCACTGTTATACTATCTTAGCAGTAGTAGATCTTTCTGCCCTACTTGTGCTTCCAATTCTTTACGAGCATCGATTCTCTCAGCAGCATTTGACAACGGGGCAACAAGTACGTCGTTTAAGCAATCATTAAAGATTTGCTCATTGGTCACCACCAAAAAATTTCAAAAGTAAGAATCTCCTTACATGTGAATTATATAATATGCTATTTAAAAAACGCAAATAATAACATGTGTAAGATAGGATTTTTTGAATAAAGTTTCATAATGTGTTAATTTTCTCTTAAAGGCACCGTTTTCTTAGGGAATAACAACGGAAGTATGATTGTCTATACAACTAAAAAGAGTTATTGTATAATATAAATAAATACATCAAAGTAAAGGTGGGGGAAATGTGAAAGTACTGACAAATGTAAAAATATACACAGGAACAGATGTAATAACAGATGGATTTATACGCTATGACAGTGAAATTCAGGCAATTGGCTCTATGAAGGATTTCCAACAGGAAAGTACGGATGTAATAGAGTCAGGGACGGGGCAAATCGTTATTCCAGGGATGATAGATGTACATATCCATGGTGGTCATGGTATTGATACAATGGATGCAGACAGCGACAAGTTAGCTCTTCTTGGAAAGAAATTAATGATGGAGGGAGTAACAACTTTCTTCCCAACGACAATGACCCAATCTGTAGAAGCAATCAACGAAGCATTGAAGGCTTGCAAAGAAGCAAAAGAAAAATGTAACAGCGTTGGAGGAGTCCACTTAGAAGGTCCATTTGTGAATTTAGAGTGGAAGGGTGCACAACCAGCACAGTATATTATTCCTCCTGATGTAGAGCAGTTTGAAAAATGGCAGAAAATTTCTGGTGACTTGATTTCGTTGGTAACATTTGCACCAGAAGTAGAAGGAGGGGAACAATTAAAGAAGCACTTTGAAGCGACAGGGGTAATCGGCTCGTGCGGGCATACAGGTGCTTTTTATGATGATTTGAAAAATAGCAATGTGAGCCATGCAACACATTTATATAATCAAATGCGAGGACTTCATCACCGTGAACCAGGGGTAGTTGGTTATGCATTACTTACGCCAGGAGTAAAGGTAGAAATAATTGCAGATGGAATTCATATATGTCCAGAAATGGTCAAATTAGCTTATAAATTAAAGGGACCGAAAGAGATATGTCTTATTACTGATGCGATGCGTGCGAAAGGATTAGAGGAAGGGATGTATGAACTGGGCGGTCAGCCTGTTAAGGTAGAGAAAGGGAAAGCAACCCTAACAGACGGAACAATAGCCGGAAGTATACTAACAATGGATCAAGCATTCCGTAATATGATTGAATTTACTGGTTGTTCTATTGAGGAGGCAGTGCAAATGACTTCAGTTAATCAAGCAGAGGAATTTGGGCTAACAAATAAAGGCGAGCTTGCAGTCGGAAAAGATGCAGATTTTGTTGTGATGAATGAAAAGCTATTTGTAAAAAGTACAATCCAATTAGGGAAATCTATTGATGAGGTGACGATATAATGAAGGTAATAGTAGTAAAGAGTAATCAAGATTTGGCGGAGAAAGCATATGAACATATTGTAGCGGTAATGGAATCGAAGAAAGAGGTTACTCTTGGTTTGGCAACAGGAGGATCTCCTGTTGGTATTTATGAATTATTTCGTAAAAATAAACCAAGATCAGCCCATGTAACAACAATTAATTTAGATGAATATATCGGCCTGGCGCCAACACATGAACAAAGTTATCGTCAATTTATGAACAAACAGCTATTTGAAACAGTTGAGTTTAAAGAAACCTTTGTTCCAAATGGTACAGCGACTGACTTGCAAAAAGCATGTGATGATTATGAAGAAATTGTAGCAAAACATCCAATTGATTTACAATTATTAGGAATTGGACAAAACGGTCATATTGCTTTCAATGAACCGGGAACGTCCTTTACTTCCAAAACACATGTTGTTCAACTAACAAGTTCGACAATCAATGCCAATAGTCGTTACTTTGAAAAGGAAGAAGATGTACCGACAACGGCTATTACTATGGGAATCGGTACAATATTAAAAGCGAAGGAAATTTTATTAATCGCTTCAGGAAAAAATAAAGCGGAAGCTATCAAACAAATGCTTGAAGGTGATGTGACAGAAGCGTGCCCGGCAAGTATTTTGAGAGAACACCCGAATGTGACAATTATTCTTGATGAAGAGGCGGCATCATTATGTGGGTCTTTGAAGGATAGACAAACTGTTTGATGAAAGTATTCTCCCGGGCTAGTAGGGATATTTTTTCAATGATGTCATGGGGAAGTAAGGATACTTTGGCTTCAATTAAGCATATTTTTAAATAAAAATGATTAATTGAAGCTTTTCAATCTCCTTTTTTATAATTAATGCTTTTTAGGAAATGGAGGAGAAACGTTACATTTGTAACTAACTTTATGGAAATTGATAAAAAATCACCTTTACCAATATACTACCAAATTCAACAAATAATAACGGAAAAAATAAAATCAGGAGAGCTGAAACCTGGTGATAAAATTCCATCTGAGCATGAATTATGTGAACAGTTTGGGGTTAGCCGCATGACAATACGGCAAGCTATTAATAATTTAGTAAAAGAGACACAACTATATAGAAAAAGAGGAATAGGGACCTTTGTCCAACAAACAAAAGTGACACAAGCATTGGAAGGACTAAGCAGCTTTACAGAAGATATGAAGGCAAGAGGGTTGAATCCCAGCAGTAAACTAATTTCCTTTGCAGTGAAACCAGCAAGCTTATATGTAGCGAAGCACCTAGGAATAGAAATAGAGAGCGATATATATGAAATTCAGCGTATCAGGCTTGCTGACAATGAACCTATCGCAATAGAGAGAGCGTATATTCCTGTATATATACTACCGTCTTTATCAGTTGATACTGTACAGCAGTCTATTTACCAATATGTAGAGACGGAATCAGGTCATAAATTGATACGAGCAGTCCAAGAAATTGAAGCTACTATTGTGAACGAAGAAGATGCAAAATGGTTGGAGATAGAAGAAGGTGCACCCATATTAATATTGGAGCAATGTTCATATATTGAAGGAGATATTCCATTAGAGTTTGTGCGCTGTTCTTATCGTGCGGATCGCTATAAATTTATGACTCATGTGAAAAGAAGAGTGGAATAACGATAATGATACGTCTGAAGGTATAAAAATGAAACGACTACTAACCACTTGCTTCTTAGTGAGATTGTTTCTTTTTGAAAATAGGGTTGATTCGGGCGAAATTGACTTAGTGAACCAGATACATGTAAATATTTCAATGACTTGATATAGGTAGGAGTAAAAAAGAGGAAGGTGGACATCCTAACTTTTGTAAGAATGCAATATAAAAAGGCTATAATCATTATAAAATTACTGGGAAAATGTATAAAAATATGGAATGTTTAGTTGACTAATGAATCCCTTTTATATATAATTTAGTATAGACGTATCGTCTATATAAAAATTTTTCAGTAAAATTACATAATAAAGGAGATTATTATCATGGAAAAAATCTTTAGAATAACAGATGATTCAGGAATTCACGCACGTCCAGCAACAGTATTGGTAAATGCAGCGAGCAAGTTCTCTTCTGACATTAACTTAGAATACAACGGAAAAAGTGTAAACTTAAAGTCAATTATGGGTGTAATGAGCTTAGGAGTACCAGGAAACGCTGAGGTTAAAATCACTGCAGAAGGTGCAGATGCAGAAGAAGCATTGGTTGCTATTGCAGAAACATTGAAAAGCCAAGGTCTAGGCGAATAGTAATGTTAAAGATCAAAGGTATCGCGGCATCTAGCGGGATTGCAATTGCAAAAGCATACCGCTTAGAAAACCCAGAGTTAATAATTGAGAAAAAAATTGTTGTAGATAGCCAAAGTGAAATGAATCGTTTAGATGAAGCACTTGCAGTGTCAAAAGAAGAATTGGATGTAATTCGTGTTCATGCCAATAAAGAGTTAGGTGCAGATAAAGCAGCTATCTTCGAGGCGCACTTGCTTGTATTAAATGATCCAGAATTAATCAACCCTGTAAAAGATAAAATCAACACGGAAAATGTGAATGCTGAATTTGCATTAGATGAGGTTGCAGGCATGTTTATTTCTATGTTCGAGTCAATGGACAATGAATATATGCGAGAGCGTGCAGCTGATATTCGTGATGTGACAAAACGTGTTCTTTCCCACCTTCTTGGTGTTCGTATTTCAAATCCAAGCACAATCTCGGAAGAAGTAATCATTATTGCCGAAGACTTAACTCCATCAGATACAGCTCAGTTAAACCGCAAATATGCATTAGGTTTCACAACTGATATCGGCGGACGTACGTCTCACTCAGCGATTATGGCTCGTTCTCTTGAAATTCCAGCAGTAGTTGGAACAAAAGAAGTAACAGCCAAGGTGGAAAGTGGCGTAACGGTTATTATTGACGGACTTGATGGAGAAGTAATTGTAGATCCAACTGAAGAAGTAATTCGTCAATATGAAGAGAAAAAAGCACAATTTGAAGAACAAAAAAGAGAGTGGGCAAAATTGAAAAATGAGCCTACTGTTACAAAAGATGGACACCATGTTGAGTTAGTTGCTAACATTGGAACACCAAATGACGTGGAAGGTGTTATTAATAATGGCGGAGAAGGTGTAGGGTTATACCGTACAGAATTCCTATACATGGGTCGTACAAACTTTCCGACTGAGGAAGAGCAATTCGAAGCGTACAAAGCAGTTCTTGAAGGTTTAAAAGGGAAGCCTATCGTTGTTCGTACACTTGATATTGGTGGAGACAAAGAGCTTCCATACTTAGATATGCCTCATGAAATGAATCCATTCTTAGGATATCGTGCAATTCGTCTTTGCTTAGATAGGAAAGAAATTTTCCGTACTCAACTTCGTGCGTTACTTCGCTCTAGTGTATACGGAAACTTAAAAATCATGTTCCCGATGATTGCTACTTTAGATGAGTTCCGCGCTGCAAAAGCAGTTCTTTTAGAAGAAAAAGACAAGCTAGTTGCAGAAGGCATCGAAGTTTCTGATTCCATTGAAGTTGGTATGATGGTAGAAATTCCATCATCAGCAGTCATTGCTGACCAATTTGCAAAAGAAGTGGACTTCTTCTCTGTTGGAACAAATGATTTAATTCAATACACAATGGCTGCTGACCGTATGAATGAACAAGTTGCTTACTTGTACCAACCATACAACCCAGCAATTTTACGCCTTGTGAAAATGGTAATTGATGCTGCAAACAAAGAAGGAAAATGGGCTGGTATGTGTGGAGAAATGGCTGGAGACAGCGTAGCAATTCCATTACTACTAGGTCTAGGATTACATGAATTCTCAATGAGTGCAACATCTATCTTACCTGCTCGTAGCCAAATTTCGAAACTTTCAAAAGCTGAAATGGAAGAATTGGCACAAAAAGCATTAAGCATGTCTACAGCTGAAGAAGTAGTAGAGCTTGTAAATAGTATATAGAATAGAAAAGGGTGTGGTAAGTGGTCGTTGGCCAATTACCACACCCTTTTCTATGTTTAAAATATTGTTGAAACTTTTGGAAAGCTGTTGTAGTATGTAGAATATACTGGTAAAATAAAAGGAATGCCAAAACATTAATTAAATTTATTAAACAGATAATCAGATTAGTAGAAATCGGGGATTCCACAAAATGATTTGAGAGGAGATTGCTAATGAAAAGATGGAAAATTGTTGTGATTGCAATGATTGTCATAGCCGCTGTAATAGGTGGTGGGGTGTATCAATACATTTCATCTTTGAAAGAAGAAATCGCAAATTATGTACTTCCAAACACAACTTTTGAAGGACTTGCATTAGATGGAAAAACGAAAGTTGAAGTAGAGGAAATGGTAGAACAAAAGATTGCTGAATATAATGAGAAGACAGTAGAAGTACAAGTCAACGGTGAAACGGTGAGTTATACTTGGGAGCAGTTAGGTGCTCAATACACTGGAACAGATGTAGCTGATATTATTTTTTCAGAGCAGCAAGGTTCCATTAGCGAGCTTAGAGACATGAAAAAAGCAGCTGAAGAAGGAGAAAGAATAAGAGAATATACAATAACTGTATCTATTGCTGAGGAAGACATTGCAGAGGAACTGACGGACCAGTATAATGAAAATATCAAAGATCCAACTGATGCAACTATTTTCATTGCAACAGGGACAACAGATGTGCAGGTTACACCTAGTGAAGATGGAACAAAAGTTGACAAAGATAAGTTGGTGGTTCTATTGGCAGAGGCGGTACGGAATGAAACAGATATTGTTGAAGCACCACTAGAATCAGTAAGTCCTACACTTTCTACAGAGGAAGCCAATCATTTAACATTTGATGTTGTTTCTGAATTTCGTACAAGTGTAGCAACACGAACTGAAAATCCATTGCATAACATTACATTAGCAGCCAGCAAATTGAATGGAGCATTTTTAGCTCCTGATGAAGTATACAGTCACAAGGGCAGAGTCGGCTATATTAGTGCTGAAAATGGTTATAAAGATGCAACGGTTTATGTTGCAGGAGAAATTTCAGAAGATGTCGGTGGTGGGGTTTGTCAAGTTTCTACTACTTTGTACAATGCAGTGCTCCTTGCAGATGGGGAGATAGTCTCAAGAACTGCCCATAGCCGAACAGTATCTTATGTTCCAGAGGGATTAGATGCAACAGTAGCTAACTATGGAGCAGATTTTCTTTTCAAAAATAATACTGGAAGCTATTTATACGTTCACTCCTGGGTTGAAGGAGATGAATTAGTTGTCCGCTTGCTAGGTGTTCCAACTGGGAAAGAAGTGGAGCTTGTAACAGAAACTGCTGAGCGTACAGATAGTGAATTAGTAGTGTATACTTATAAAACAGTAACAAAAAATGGTAAAGTGATAACTGATAAAGAAAAAATTGCAACAAGTAGGTATAAGCTAGATTAATAGATAAAGAAGTAAGAGCTAACTGCTTGAACTGGATATGGAGGAGTAATCTAATGAAAGAAATGAACGTAGAAAGCTTTAATTTAGACCACACGAAAGTAAAAGCACCA
The DNA here is from genome assembly GCA_027451065.1 of Bacillaceae bacterium. Taxonomy (GTDB): domain Bacteria; phylum Bacillota; class Bacilli; order Bacillales; family Bacillaceae_G; genus DAIDKD01. The sequence goes on from DAIDKD010000062.1 coordinate 13,236, forward strand.
TATGTAAGGTTAGCTGGAATAAAAAAAGGTGAGAGAGGCGATGAAGTATATAAATATGACATTCGCTTGAAACAGCCAAATAAAGAGCATATGGAGATGCCGGCACTTCATTCATTGGAGCATTTAATGGCTGAACATATTCGAAATCATTGTGATAGAGTAGTAGACATAAGCCCAATGGGATGCCAAACAGGCTTTTATTTGGCGGTGATAAATCATCAGAACTACGATGATATTTTAAGTATATTAGAAAAAACATTAG
>DAIDKD010000063.1 GCA_027451065.1 Bacillaceae bacterium
GAGTTTTTTATTTCATTTGCAGAAGAACGAACTCTTTTTTCACTTTCAAAAATATTCAGGAGGTATTTGTACATGCATATTCAAGAGATGATTTTTAGTTTACAAAAGCATTGGTCTGAACAAGGCTGTATTGTGATGCAAGCATATGATACAGAAAAAGGAGCAGGGACAATGAGTCCATACACATTTTTACGCAGTTTAGGGCCGGAGCCTTGGAATGTGGCTTATGTAGAGCCTTCTCGTCGTCCTGCTGATGGTCGTTACGGAGAAAATCCAAATCGTTTATACCAGCATCACCAATTTCAAGTAATCATGAAGCCGTCACCGGATAATATTCAAGAGTTATACTTAGATTCACTTCGCAAAATAGGGATAAACCCGAAGGAACACGATATACGTTTTGTGGAAGATAACTGGGAAAATCCATCATTAGGGTGTGCTGGTTTAGGTTGGGAAGTATGGCTTGATGGCATGGAAGTTACCCAATTTACATACTTCCAGCAAGTAGGCGGCCTAGAATGTCGACCAGTTGCAGCTGAAATCACATACGGAATAGAGCGATTGGCTTCATTTATTCAAGATAAAGAAAATGTCTTTGATTTAACGTGGACAGACGGAGTGACAGTACGAGATATTTTTGGGCAGGCAGAATTTGAACATTCAAAATATACATTTGAAACATCTAATACAGAAATGTTGTTTGAGCTGTACAACCAGTATGAAAAAGAGGCACTAACACAAATGGACGAAGGTTTAGTTTATCCAGCCTATGATTATATTTTAAAATGCTCCCATACTTTTAATTTATTAGAAGGAAAAGGCGCTATTTCTGTGACAGAGCGTACCGGATATATTACTAGAATGAGAAATTTAGCACGGAAAATCGCAAAAACTTACGTACAAGAACGTGAAAATCTAGGATTCCCGATGTTGAAGGAGGAGGGAAAATAATGAGAGACTTATTATTAGAAATCGGCTTAGAAGAAATGCCAGCAAGATTTATTACAGACTCAATGAATCAACTTCAAGTGAAAGTGGTAGCATGGTTGGAAGAAAAGCGGATTTCTTTCGAAAAAATCACTGCTTATTCTACACCTCGTCGTCTTGCTTTGTTGATTGAGCAAGTAGCAGAAAAACAAGAGGACATCCAAGAAGAAGCGAAAGGTCCAGGGAAGAAAATTGCGTTAGATGAAAATGGTAATTGGTCAAAAGCAGCCCAAGGGTTTGTTCGCGGTCAAGGAGTTACAGTGGACGACATTTTCTTTAAGGAAATCAAAGGAATTGAATATGTTCATGTGAATAAATTTATTGCTGGGAAAGAAACCAAGGAGCTGTTAACAGAGTTATCAGGAATAGTTACGAATATGAGCTTTCCTAAAAATATGCGCTGGGGAAGCAATGACCTTCGCTTCATCCGTCCGATTAAATGGATTGTTGCATTATTCGGTTCCGAAGTGATTCCAATGGAGATTACTGATGTTTTCGCTGGTAAGAAATCAATGGGACATCGTTTTCTTGGTAGCGAGATTACTCTATCGTCTCCAAGTGAATATGAAGCAAAACTTCGTGAGCAATTTGTTATTGTCGATCCAACAGAGCGGAAAAATTTGATTCGCATGCAGATGAAAGAGTTGGAAAACGAAAAGAACTGGATAATTCCTGTAGATGAAGACTTGCTGGAGGAGGTAAACAATTTAGTTGAGTACCCAACAGCATTATTTGGAAGTTTTGAAAGTGAATTTTTAGAGGTGCCGGCCGAGGTACTGATTACTTCCATGAAGGAACATCAACGTTATTTTCCAGTGACAAATAAAGATGGCGAATTACTACCTCACTTTATCGCAATTCGAAATGGCGATAGTGAATACTTGGAAAATGTAGCAAAAGGTAATGAAAAGGTATTGCGCGCTCGATTGTCAGATGCTGCTTTCTTCTATGATAAAGATAAGGCTGGGAGTATTGATAACTACCTTGAGAAATTGGAAACAATTGTTTTCCACGAGGAGTTAGGAACAATTGGTGATAAAGTTCGCCGTCTTGTTGAAATTAGCGGTACATTGGCAGAACAACTACAATTAGAAGAAGGTACGCAAGAACAGACTAAACGAACAGCTGAGATTTGCAAATTTGACCTTGTTACAAATATGGTATATGAATTCCCAGAGTTGCAAGGTATCATGGGAGAAAAGTATGCCCGTATTTTCGGCGAAGATGAGCTTGTAGCGGCGGCTATTAATGAGCATTATATGCCTCGTTCAGCGGAAGGCGATCTACCACAATCAGAAGTTGGAGCAGTTGTAAGTGTTGCGGATAAACTGGATACAATCGTTGGTAGCTTCGGTATCGGATTAATTCCGACAGGTTCACAAGATCCATACGCTTTACGACGACAAGCAAGTGGCATTGTGAGTATCCTTTTTGATACAAAATGCCCGTTATCATTGGAAGAAATATTAAGCGGAGTTGTCAATTTATTTGCAGAAAAAGGACTGTTAAAGCGAGGAAAAGAAGAAGTTTTAGCGGATTTATTATCATTTTTTAAGTTGCGCTTGAAATATGTCCTTCAGGAAAAGGGAATCAGCCATGATATCATCTCTGCAATGTTGGAAGCACCAGTAGGAGATGTTCCAACCTATATTTCCCGTGCAGAAACACTTCAAGAACAGCGTACAGATGAGTCCTTTAAAGGAATCATAGAGTCCTTAAGTCGTGTCTGCAACATTGCTAAAAGTGGTGAAGCGGGGACAATTGATGAATTTTTATTTGAGCAAGATGTGGAAAAAGAATTGTATACAGCTTATACGCAAGCCCAAGCCCAATTTGACACTTTTATGAAGCAAGGAGACTCACGTCAAGGGTTTCAGGCTCTCGCAACCCTCCAACCAGTAATAGATGCATATTTTGACAATGTAATGGTAATGGCAGAGGATGAAAAAGTAAAAAGAAATCGTCTTACCCAAATGATACAAATCGCAAACTTAATCACACAATTTGCAAATGTAAATGATATAATTGTGAAGTAAGGAAAAGAGCAAGTTTTGAGAAGTGGTCAAAAACCGACCACTTCTCAAAACTTGGAAGACAGATAATCATGATGAATGTGGGAAAGGTGAGAGATATTTGAGTTTTTTGCTAGTTCTTATCCCCAGATGCACATCATTATATGATGGTGAGAGGTGAGAGTGGTGGAGTTAAATCAACGGCAAGGAAGAATTATTGAAATAGTAAAAGAAGAAGGTCCAATTACTGGTGAGCAGATTGCTGAAAAGCTTTGTGTCACACGTGCTACTTTACGACCAGATCTAGCTATATTAACGATGGCTGGATATTTAGAAGCACGTCCGCGTGTTGGCTATTACTACAAAGGAAAATCCGAGCTGAAACAAATCTCTGAAGAGTTAAAGAAAATTCGAGTAGGAACTTACCAATCGAAACCTGTTGTTGTAGATAAAAACTTATCCGCATACGATGCAATTTGTAAAATGTTCGATGCAGATGTAGGGACTTTATTTGTGGTTGAGAATAATATGCTAGCTGGCGTTGTGTCACGTAAAGATTTATTGCGTGCAAGTATTGGGACACAGAATTTAACAACATTGCCGATTAATGTCATCATGACAAGAATGCCTAATGTTAATTATTGTAAGGAAGCGGATTTGGTTCATGAAGTGGTTCAATTAATTATTGATAAACAAATTGATGCTTTGCCAGTAGTTAAGGAAACTGAGGCAGGATTACAGATAACAGGAAGATTTACAAAAACTAATATTGCTCGAGTTTTTTTAGACATCGTTCATTCAACAGAGTAAAAATAACAGAACAAAATTTTTTACTGGATAAGTTTTGAAGTTTGTATTATAATGAAAACTTATGATAATATAAAAAATTAGGTTTAGACTTTCAATTTTCCGAATACACTAAAGGTATGCCATGATAAAACGTATATCATTCTTCAAAAAGAAAATACCATCCACAATCCTTTTTTAGAAGGATTTAAGAGAAGAGTGCAGAAATTATCATATGCACAAAAATTTATGGATACAGGAGTGTATGGAAGGAAGTCAGGACCAGTCAAGAAATTTTAAAAAATGTTGTCGAATAAAGAAGGATTATTTTGATTTTTATCGAATAACTAAGCAAGTGGTATGAATGAGAGTGAGGCGAGTAATGATGACACGTCGCATTCCAGATGAAGTGGTAGAACAAATTCGAAACTCGGTGGATATTGCAGATGTTATTGGTGAGTATGTTCAGTTAAAAAAGCAAGGACGTAATTATTTCGGTCTTTGCCCATTTCATGGAGAAAGTACGCCGTCGTTCTCCGTTTCTCCAGATAAACAAATATATCATTGCTTCGGCTGCGGAGCAGGTGGGAATGTCATCACCTTTCTCATGAATGTGGAAGGTTTGTCATTCTTCGACTCTGTGAAGAAACTTGCAAATGGTACGAATATTAGTGTGACTGAATATGAACCTAATGAGCATAGTGAACAGGTCTCTAATGAATCAATAGTGATGGTGGATGCCCATACTTATATGGCAAAGTATTATCATCATTTACTTATGAACACAGAGGAAGGAAAAGAAGCCCTGCAGTATCTCTTGAACAGGGGATTCACAGCTGAAATAATCCAAGAGTTTCAGATCGGTTATTCTCTGGACAGTTGGGACATGGCAACAAGGATTTTACAAAAACGGGACTTTAATCTTACGTTGATGGAGAAAGCTGGATTATTGGGAATTCGGGAGCAAGATGGAAGTTACTTTGACCGTTTTCGAAATCGAATCATGTTCCCTATTCATAATCTGCAAGGAAAAGTAGTAGGGTTTAGTGGGCGGACATTAGGGGATGATACTCCAAAATATATGAATACGCCGGAAACCGCTATTTTTTCAAAAGGTAAGCTCCTGTATCACTATCACTCAGGAAGAATTCATATGCGTAAAGCCGGGCGTGCTATTTTATTAGAAGGATTTGCTGATGTGATAGCGGCAGATAAAGCCGGCTTGAAGGAAACGGTAGCGACAATGGGTACTGCCTTGACCGAAGAGCAAGCGAAAGTAATTCGGAGAACAGTAGACAAAGTAATTATATGCTATGACGGTGATCAGGCAGGGATGAATGCTTCTTTAAAAGCGGCTGAGATACTAACTCAATTAGGTTGCCAGGTCAAAATAGCTTCTGTACCAGAGGGATTGGATCCAGATGAATACGTCACTAAATATGGAGAGGAAAAATTCCGTACTCATGTGATAGAAAACAATTTGTCTGTTACAGGATTTAAGTTACGATATTTACGGCAAGGCAAAAACCTTCAGGATGAAATGGAAAAGCTCACCTACTTGCAACAAGTTTTAGTAGAAGTGGCAAAGTTAACAAAACCAATTGAAATAGACTATTATTTACAGACATTGTCAAAAGATTTTTCTATTTCTCTGGATGTTTTGAAGCAGGAATTATCTCAGCTTCAGACAAGACAGCCCAAAAAAATATCTACCCCTCAGCAGCCGACTCAAAAAAGAGTAAGGACTGCTTATGAAAATGCCGAAAGATATTTGATTGCTTATATGCTTCAAAATGAAGAAGTAGCATCTTCTGTACAAGAAGAGCTACCTGGTCTTTTTCATATTCAAGAGTACTCAGAGATTATCGTTCATCTTTATGCATATTATGAAGAGGGGAATACTCCGGATATTGGTAATTTCATTCATCGGTTACCTAAGGCTTTGCAAAATATTGTTTCAGAAATTGCTCTGATTCCGATAAGCCCGGAAGTATCAGAGAAAGAAATACAAGACTGTATTCATGTAGTGAAACGCTTTGACATTGAGCAAAATGTAAAGTTAAAGCGAGAAGAACAGATTCATGCAGAAAGAAATAAGGACATTGCCAAAGTAGTTGCATTGCAGCGAGAAATTAATGAGCTTAGACTACTGTTAAAGTCCTAATAGGATTTATTGTTATCTCGTGAAAGGAGGGGATTTGATATGGCTGAAAAATCAGTAAATCAATCCGAATTGACTCTTGAACAAGCAAAAGAACAATTATTAGAATTAGGTAAAAAACGAGGTGTTCTTACCTATGAGGAAATCTCCGAAAAATTAAGTAATTTTGAAATAGAATCAGACCAAATGGATGAATTCTATGAGCAGCTTGGAGAACAAAACGTCGAGTTAATTGGCGATGGGGAAGAAGACCCTAATACAAACCAATTAAAAGCACAAGAAGAAGAGTTTGACTTAAATGACTTAAGTGTGCCACCAGGCGTGAAAATTAATGATCCTGTTCGCATGTATTTAAAGGAAATTGGACGTGTTCCTTTATTATCGGGTGAACAAGAAATTTCTCTTGCTGAACGTATTGAGCAAGGTGACGAAGAAGCAAAGCGTCTTTTGGCAGAAGCCAATTTACGTCTCGTTGTTAGTATTGCCAAACGTTATGTAGGTCGTGGGATGTTATTTTTAGATTTGATCCAAGAAGGAAACATGGGTCTTATTAAAGCTGTAGATAAATTTGATTATCGCAAAGGTTTCAAATTCAGTACCTATGCAACTTGGTGGATTCGCCAAGCAATCACTCGTGCTATCGCAGACCAAGCAAGAACTATCCGTATCCCTGTACACATGGTGGAGACAATTAATAAATTAATTCGTGTACAGCGTCAACTATTACAAGATTTAGGACGTGAGCCGTCACCAGAAGAAATTGGCGAAGAAATGGAGCTTCCACCAGAAAAAGTTCGCGAGATATTAAAAATTGCTCAAGAGCCTGTATCACTAGAAACACCAATTGGTGAAGAAGATGACTCTCACTTAGGTGATTTTATTGAAGATCAAGAGGCAACTTCTCCTTCTGACCATGCAGCTTATGAATTGTTAAAAGAACAGCTAGAAAATGTCCTGGACACATTGACAGACCGTGAAGAAAACGTCCTTCGTTTACGTTTTGGTCTAGACGATGGTCGCACGCGTACTCTTGAAGAAGTCGGAAAAGTATTCGGAGTAACCCGTGAACGTATTCGTCAAATTGAAGCAAAAGCTTTACGTAAACTGCGTCATCCGAGCAGAAGCAAGCAATTAAAGGATTTTTTAGAATAGAGATACTAGGTTGTGCAGCAAGTGAGATTGCCCTGCACAACCTTTTTTTATTGCCAGCTTCAGCATCCAGAACAAACAATTCATTTACTTTTCATCGTACCTACATTCTTCATGATTGTCTGTTCTTATAAGATTTAAGAATGGATTAGCTCTTGACCATTTCGCAAATCTTACTCTCTTCCTTCTCTATTTTCATTTTACAGAATTGTCTTTTGATTTGCAAATTCCATGCTACAAAAAAGACAAGACTTCGCACTTTTTTATTCCAAATATTTCCAGTAAAATGAAAGTAGAGAGAGGAGTGGATAGGAATGAAGCGTAATCCTTTGGTGCCCTTTGCCGTAATCGCAATTATTGCAGTTTTAGCCATGGTTATCTTATCATTTCAAGGACATAACAAGGGGGCAGAATTGGCAAATGGAGAGAATCAAATGAAAAATGCAGTTGCGGATGCAAAACCTGAAGAGATTGTAAAACAGACGTGTATTAGCTGTCACGGTGAAAATTTAGAAGGGGCAGTTGGTCCAGATTTAACGAAAATTGGTTCACGCTATAGTGCAAAGGAAATTCAAGACATATTATTAAATGGAAAAAATGGCGGTATGCCGGCAGGGTTAGTACCTGCTGACCAAGCAGAAGATATAGCTAAATGGCTTGCCGAAACATATAAATGAGGTTACAGGCTATCTGAAAAGGAGAAAAACATTCCTTTTCAGATAGCCTCAGGCATGATGAAATCAGTAAAGCTGTGAAAACAAATAATTTATCTAAAATAGGCGAGAATACTTCCGCCTCAGCAAGCAGTCCATCCCTTTTGGACAAGTTCTTTTTCTGTTGGTATACTGGAGACATACATAAGAAAAGGAAATTTGGAGGTTTATATGAACGAATTGCAATTATCAAAACGGTTAGAAGCGGTGGTACAAGAAATTATCAAAGGTGCCAAAGTAGCTGATATTGGCTCTGACCATGCTTATTTACCTTGCTATGCTGTGTTAGAAGGAATCGCATCTTATGCGGTCGCAGGAGAAGTAGTAGAGGGACCATTTCAGTCAGCTCGTCAGCAAGTGCAAAAATGCGGTCTTGAGGAGAAAGTTTTCGTACGAAAAGGAGATGGTCTTGCTGTAATTGAAGCTGGCGAAGTAGATGTGATTACAATTTGCGGAATGGGTGGGCCCTTGATTCGAGATATTTTAGAAGACGGGAAAGACAAACTTGAAGGGGTTACTCGTCTTATTTTACAGCCAAACATTGCTGCCCATAATATTCGAAAATGGTTTCTTGAAAATGGCTGGGAATTAAAAAAAGAAATGATTCTCAAAGAAGATAAGAAAATCTATGAAATCCTCATTGGAGAAAGAGGAAATCCACAAAAGCCATACAAAAAAGCTTCTTCTGCTGAGCTTTTTCTCGGTCCATTTTTGATGGAAGAAAAAAACAAAGTTTTTATTGAAAAATGGACTCGTGAGTATGAGACATTAAAGAAAATTAAAGAGAAAATTACTCAAGTAGAAGAAACAGAAGAAAATATGATCAGGAAAAAGGAAATTATGCAAAAAATGGCATGGATAGAGGAGGCATTATAATGAAGACACCTAACGGATTTGAAATTATATCATTATTTGAACAAATGTATCCTAAGCATCTAGCAATGGAAGGAGATAAAATCGGCTTACAAATTGGTACTTTGAATAAAAAAATTTCTCACGTATTAATTGCATTAGATGTGACCATGACAGTGGTAGAAGAAGCCATTGAAAAAGGCGCAAACCTTATCATCGCCCACCACCCCCTAATCTTTAGTCCGCTAAAGCATATACGAATAGATACTGCTTATGGAAAAATAATTGAGACTTGTATCAAACATGACATTACTATTTATGCAGCCCATACAAATGTCGATATTGCTGATGGTGGTGTGAATGATTTTCTTGCGGAAGCATTAGAGTTAGAACAAGTAGAGACATTGGTTACAACTTTTGAAGAACCTTTAAAAAAATTAGTCGTCTTTATTCCGAGAAGCCACGAGGAAGAAGTACGGACTGCAATTACAAATGCTGGAGCAGGATTTATTGGCGAATATAGCCATTGTACATATAGAGGGGATGGGATCGGTACCTTTATGCCTCAGGACGGAACCAATCCTTTTATCGGCTCACAGGGTAGCTTAGAAGAAGTGGAAGAAATCCGGTTAGAAACGATACTTCCAGCTTCATTACAAAAATCGGTGCTAAAAGCAATGTTTGAGGCTCACCCTTATGAAGAGGTAGCTTATGATATTTACTCTGTTGATAATAAAGGAGCAGCCTACGGTTTAGGAAGAATTGGGGTATTAAAAGAAGGGATGACTTTGCAGCAATTTGCTGAATATGTAAAAGAAAAATTAGAAGTAGCGGGAGTTCGTCTAATAGGGAATCCAATAGATACTATAAAAAAGGTAGCTGTCTTAGGGGGAGATGGAAACAAATATTTCCGCTCAGCAAAATTTGCTGGGGCAGATGTATACGTGACAGGCGATATTTATTATCACACAGCCCATGACGCAATCATGGAAGGACTAAATATGATAGACCCTGGTCATAACGTGGAAAAGGTGATGAAAGTAGGAGTTCAAAAAAGGTTGCAAGAAGCATTACAACTTAAAAAATATGCAGCAACTGTTGAAGCATCCAAAGTAAACACGGACCCTTTCATTTTTGTATAGGATGAGGGGAGTTTCTATTCTTCCGCATTACACAAAAATGGCAGTTACAGCGAAGTCGATTAAGGTAGAGTTCGCTGTGACTGTCTTCATGTATGTTCTTTACTATGTGGTTTTTTTCTTTACTTTCGGTAAAATTTTACTTAATGGGACGCTTCTGATTCGCTCCCAAGTAGCTTCGTCATTTTCATCGTACTGTTCTAAAAATGCAATAACTTCTTTTGTGATAGGTGTTGGGGTAGAGGCGCCTGCTGTTACTGCCACTGTTTTTACGCCTTTTAGCCATTCTAATTCTAGCTCAGATATATCTGCGATACGATAAGCTCTTGTACCAGCAATTTCTTGAGATACTTGTGCTAGGCGGTTAGAATTATTACTTTTTGGATCACCGACAACAATAGTTAATTCTGCTTGACGAGATTGTTTTGCTACAGCTTCTTGACGAACTTGGGTAGCAAGACAAATTTCTTTATGAATTTCAGCGAAAGGATATTTTTCAAGTACCTTTCTCATCACATCTTGCACATCCCATTGGCTCATCGTTGTTTGATTTGTCACAATAATTTTGTTACTAGGAATATCTAAAGTTTGTACATCTTCTATATTTTGAATAAGGTGCACAGCTTCTGGAGAGATTCCAATTGCTCCTTCAGGCTCTGGGTGTCCTTTTTTTCCAATATAAACAATATGGTAACCTTCCTCAACTTTTGCTCTAATCAGATCATGGGTTTTTGAAACATCAGGGCATGTAGCATCGATTGTTGTTAAGCCCTTTTCAATAGCCCGCTTCTTAACTTCAGGCGAAACACCGTGGGCAGTGAAAATAATAGTACCCTCTGTGACCTGCTCAAGAATCTCCATACGGTTTGGACCATCAAGGGTTATGATACCATCTTCTTCAAAAGCATCTGTAACATGTTTATTATGAACAATCATCCCAAGTATATAAATAGGTCTTGGTAACGTAGGATCAAGGGCTGCATTTCGTGCAATAACCATTGCATCAACAACTCCGTAGCAGTAGCCACGAGGGGCGATTTTGATAACTTCCATAACTTCTCCTTCCTGCGTCCAGAGGGAGTTGGAAAAACCGTCAACCCCCTTTGGACGCAGGAAGATTCAATCAATATATTTGAATGAATCTTCCTGTTAAAAAAATTGGTATTACTTTTTTGATAGTTCTATTATACAGGGGCAGTCAAGGAAAGAAAAGCGGAAGGTGCTAAATTATCATCGGGGAAACCACCCGCTGATAAAAGTTTCACTTTATCCCGCATTAACGGGCAGTAGGGCTTCTGCGACATGAGTTTGGAAATAATAATGATGATATACTTCTATGTAATATATCTTGAAAACTGCCCGTAAAAGCCCGATTGGTTCAACTAATTATCATCGGGGAAACCACCCGCTGATAAAAGTTTCACTTTATGTTATAATAAAAAAATCATAACGATAATGAAAAGAAATGATAAGGTGATATAAAGATGACGAAAAAAGCATTTGAACAATTTTATTTTGCCCCATTTATTGAGAAAGCCGTTGAGGAAATGGGATTTAAGGAGCCTACGGAAATTCAAGAGGAAATTTTTCCTGTAGCATTGAAAGGAGATAGTGTCATTGGGCAATCTCAAACAGGTTCCGGGAAAACTCATGCCTATCTATTTCCGACTTTGCAAGTAATCGATCCAAGTAAAGAAGAAGTGCAACTAGTAATTGTTGCACCAACTCGTGAATTAGGTCGTCAAATTTTTCAAGAGGTTGAAAAAATAACCGCTCATTGTGAGGAGGGGCAAAAAATTACAGCTCGTTGCTTTGTTGGAGGGACGGATAAAAAGCGTACCATTGAAAAACTAAAAAAGCAGCCGCATGTTGTCGTAGGAACCCCGAGTCGAATAGCAGATTTGGTTCAAGTTGGTGCATTGTTTGTGCACACAGCTCATCAACTAGTAATTGATGAAGCTGACTTAATGCTAGATATGGGATTCATTCATGATGTGGACAAAGTTGCTGCAAAAATGAATAAAAATCTGCAAATGCTAGTATTTTCAGCAACAATTCCGCAAAAGCTGAAGCCATTTTTGAAAAAATATATGGAAAATCCTAAGCATATTCATATTAACCCACGTCAAGTATCAGTACTTACATTGGAGCACCGCCTTGTACCTGCGAAACAACGTAATAAAGTAGACGTATTATTAAATGTGATGGATGTGCTACAACCGTATTTGGCAATTATTTTTACCAATACAAAGAAAAAAGCAGATGAGGTTGCATATGCACTAGCAGAAAAGGGTAAAAAAGTAGGCCGACTCCACGGGGACTTAACACCTCGTGAACGAAAAAAAATGATGACGCAAATTCAAGACTTACAATTTGAATATATTGTGGCAACAGATTTGGCTGCTCGTGGTATTGATATTGAAGGTGTCAGTCATGTAATAAATTATGAACTTCCGTCAGACTTAGATTTTTATGTTCACCGTGTCGGACGTACTGCGCGAGCGGGATATTCAGGTCTTGCTATCACCCTTTATAATGTAGAGGACGATTACAGCATTTCCCAGTTGGAAAGTCGCGGAATCACCTTTACTTATATGGATCTTAGAAATGGTCAATGGATTGATCTAGGAGAGCGCCATAAGCGTAAAAACCGTCAAAAATCAGAAACAGAAATTGAAAAAACAGCAAAACGTTTAATCAAAAAGCCGAAAAAAGTAAAACCAGGCTATAAAAAGAAAATGAAACAAGATATCGAGCATTTCAAAAGAAAAGAACAGAGAAGAAGCAATACGAAAGGCAAAAAGAAGTAAAAAACGTTGGTTTATCCGCGGTAAAAATGAAGAGGTGTTTGAATGTTAAAACTAGGGTCCCACGTGTCAATGAATGGAAAGAAAATGTTGCTTGGAGCAAGTGAGGAAGCAGCTTCTTACGGAGCCAATGTGATGATGATTTATACAGGTGCACCGCAAAATACGAGAAGAAAGCCGATTGAAGAGTTGAATATTGAAGCAGGAAAAGCTCATATGGAAGAGCATGGAGTGGAAGAAATCGTTGTTCATGCACCCTACATTATTAATCTAGGAAACGCAGTGAATCCGGCTACCTTTCGTCTTGGTGTAGATTTCTTGACGACGGAAATTGAAAGAACAGAAGCTATCGGTGCAAAACAAATTGTTCTCCATCCTGGTGCTCATGTGAAAGAAGGAGCGGATGTAGGTATTAAAAAGATTATTGACGGGTTGAATGAGGTATTAAGGGCTGATCAAAATGTTCAAATTGCATTGGAAACAATGGCAGGGAAAGGGTCTGAATGTGGGCGTAGCTTTGAAGAGTTAGCGATGATTTTTGATGGTGTAACACATAATGAAAAACTTTCCGTATGTTTTGACACATGCCATACTCATGATGCAGGTTATGACATTGTCAATGACTTTGATGGAGTTCTGCAGGAATTTGATAAGCTGGTAGGAATTGATAAGTTGAAGGTTCTGCACATTAATGACAGTAAAAATGAAAGAGGAGCAAAGAAAGATCGCCATGAGAATATCGGTTTTGGACATATTGGTTTTGATGC
>DAIDKD010000064.1 GCA_027451065.1 Bacillaceae bacterium
TTTTCTCCTCGCTCATCCACCTTCTCCTGCTCCCGACTGTTCATGAAGTCAGGCTGGAGTTTCGACAAGGGTATGGGCTCGCTGAAGGACCTAGGAGCGATCGGGAATGAGGGGATTCCCTTTAAAAAGCATATGCAGTACTTGATTGCCTCTTTTCAAGCCCATTGCCTCACGTTGTTTATTTACATATATCCATGCGTATATTTCTTTTATCAGTTCCTTTATATTCTCCATTCCTACAAGAACTTCCATTTCCTTATCTACTTGCTGAAAAATATTATGCTGACGCGCTGGCTCTTTCTTTACTGGTCGAATATCCTCTTTCTTCTGATTCAAAACAATATTTATTTGCCCATTGGTCTTCAAGCGAATTGGCTGCTCCAACTTCTCACCTCATTTTCTAGTTAGGTGTTCATCTCTTTTGCTCATTTCACACATCCCTATGGTATAATGAATCTACTATACATAAGGGGTTGATGGGTATGCAAATAAAAAAAATCACGAACGATGCAATCATTCAAGATATCTTGAAATATTCCGCTTTTTTAACAGAGAAAGGTAGAAAAGCATCGACGATCAAAAGATACTGCTACGATTTAGAAGATTGCTTCCATTACCTAACTACTGAGAAAAAGGACTTCTCTTCTAATGTATGGGCAACTTTCACGTCTGACGACTACGAGAGATTTTTTTTGATGCTAACAGAGGAGCGGAATTACTCTGATAAAACGCTACACCGCATCTATGTAGCCTTGAATAAATTTTTTGCTTTTCTGGTTGAAAACGACAAGTCAATAGAGAACCCCATTCCTATTTTGCATTTAAATATTCATCCTGATCGTAGCTTAACGAAAGATGACTTTATTTCTTTAAAAGAGCAGGAGCGACTATTTTTGATTTTAAAAAGTTCTGAGGGACTTTCGGAAAAGCAACTACAAGCTAGAAGCTTTCTGTATGACAGAAATACGTCTATTGTAAAACTTATGCTCACTTACGGGCTTACATTAAAAGAAATTGTGTCCCTCCGCATGAATGATATTCATTTTGAACAAAATATAATTGATATCCATGGCACTGGAAAAAGGGTTATTTCATTATCTCCAGAAGATAAGCAGATTTTATACGCTTATTACAAAATTATCCCTGAACCTGTACGACCAGCGTATCATTCTGAAGATCCATTTTTTGTTGCTTTTGACTTTAATCGGAATACATACCGATGGGTCTATGAAACAGATTCACCGAAAGCATTAACTGAAATTGCTGTTCAAAAAATGATTCGTCTAGAAGTAGCAAGAGCTGGACTACGGAAAGGGATTTGTGCGCAACATTTTCGTAACACCTTCATTCTGCATTTAATCCAACAGCAATGTTCAGAAGAAATCATGATGCAGAGAGCCGGGCTTACTTCAAAAATATCATTAAAGCGGTATTTTGAATTTGCTGAGCGAGGAAAAGGAAGCCTAACGGGAGGGTAAGTACATAGTTATACAAAAAAACTCACCGAAAACTTTTTCAGTGAGTTTTTCTACCTTACAATAGATTTTACAACTCTATTTCAACATTTTTTTGAGGTGAAAATGTTGAAATTCCGTGCTTATAAATAAGTTGCTGCTTCCCTTCTACTTCCAATAAAACTGTGAAATTATCAAATCCCTTTATCAAACCGCGTAGTTTAAAACCATTTAATAAAAATACAGTCACATATGTATTATCCTTACGCAATTGATTTAAAAATTGATCTTGAATATTGGCAACTTGCTTCATTTTCCTGTCCCCCTTTGAAATTTTCCTAGAGATGTCTTTCTCTAGGAACAGGCAGTAAGACCCCCGTTGAGAAAAGTTTCACTTTACCCCTACAAAGTATTCGCTTTTTCTCCGATCATTCCCTTTATATACTCCAAAATTTCTTCCGTCTTATCTTCTTCTGTCATATCGAACCAAGCAATATCCATTTTATTTCGAAACCATGTAAACTGCCTTTTGGCATATCTTCTTGTATTTTGCTGGATGGCATGTATCGCTTGTTCTAATGTTAATTTCCCTTCTAAATAATCATACAACTCCCGATAGCCGATAGCATGGAGGGCTTGACAATCCCGATATCCTTGATGATAAAGAGAGGTCACTTCCTGCAGTAAGCCTTCCTCCATCATTTTTTCAACTCGATAATTGATACGGTCGTACAGCAATTCTCTCTCCATCGTCAAACCAATCATCACACAATCATACAATATTTCCTTTTTCTGCTTTTCCAGATATTCAGAAAAAGGCACCCCACTATCTTCAAATACCTCAATAGCACGAATGACGCGACGGACGTTATTTGGATGAATTGCTTCAGCACTTTTCATATCTATTTTTTTCAGGCGTTCATGAAGTGCTTCGTTTCCGTGTTCTTTCACAAAAGTCTCTAGTTTATTTCGTAATGCATCATTAGAGCTAGCTTCAGAAAACTCATAGTCATATAAAACAGCCTGAATATATAAGCCCGTACCACCAACAATAATCGGAATTTTCCCAGCCTCATTGATTTCATGAATTTTTTCCCGTACCAATTTCTGAAATTCGGCTACAGAGAAAGATTCATCAGGCTCTTTTATATCAATTAAATGGTGTGGTATTCCTTCCATTTCCACTTCAGTTATTTTTGCAGTCCCTATATTTAATCCACGATACACTTGGGTTGAATCTCCATTGATAATTTCCCCATGAAATTTTTTCGCAATTTCAATGCTAGTTTTCGTTTTTCCAACTGCTGTCGGACCAACAATCACAATTACTTTCTCCATCGTATCACTCTTTCTATATGTAAAATTCACAATCTACGCACTCTTCATTATAACTGATATTTTACTGTCTTCCAACTTCTCTATCATATAAAACCTGTTCATTTACTGGTTTTACATTATGTATGCAGTATTTATATTACAGTTTTTCCAATATTTGTATGATAACTGTAACAAAATATCTATGAGATAGTTACCTAATTGTAACAATTTTCTGATAATATATCTTTTAGGACAGGTTGACCAATAGATTCACAAACAATAAGGGGGATTTTGTGAAATGAAAAAATTAGTCATATCTTTACTAATGGTTATTTCTTTGACGATTGTCTTCGGAGCAAAGGTCACATCAGCTGAAGAAATTACTGTAAAAAAAGGGGATACTCTTTGGGAACTCGCTCAAGCACATCAAACAACTATTGAAAACTTAAAGAAAACCAATCATTTAACTTCTAACTTTATCTATTCTGGACAAACATTACATACTGATACAATATCTTCCGAAGTGGTTACTGTACAAAAAGGAGATTCACTTTGGAAAATCGCAAGCATACATAATACGACTGTAGAAAACATAAAGAAAATCAATGATTTACCTTCTAACTTTATTTATCCTAATCAGCAATTAAAAGTAATAGCAGCTACTACAACAAATGTAACTCCAATAACGAAAGATTCTACTAATTCTTCCACTTCCAGTACAACTACAAATATTTCAGGAAAAGAATTGACAGTGACAGCAACTGCCTATACAGCTTATTGTAAAGGATGCTCTGGTATTACTGCTACTGGGATAAACCTCATTGAAAATCCTAATCAAAAAGTCATTGCTGTTGACCCGAACTTGATTCCTTTAGGTTCAAAGGTGTACGTTGAAGGGTACGGCACAGCAATTGCAGGTGACACAGGAGGCGCTATTAAAGGAAACCGAATAGACGTTTTCATGCCAAGCACACAAGAAGCCTATACTTGGGGGCGTAAAACAGTGAAAATAACAATCCTCTCGTAAAAAAAATGGGGATTGCGCGTATGCAATCTCCATTTTTTTACATTACTCTTTTAAACATCTTCTCTAATTCGTAAGTTGAATGGTGAATAATAATCGGTCTTCCGTGTGGACAAGTAAATGGACTTTCAGCTTTTCGCAGAGTTTCCAACAATGCAAAGATTTCATCGTTTCGCAGGTGGCGATTGGCTTTAATAGAGCCTTTACAACTCATCATAATGGCTGCATCTTCTCTTAACTTTTTAATATCTACTTTTTTCTCTTTGATTACTTGCTGGACAATGTTATCAATAATCTCCGTTTCTTCCCCTTTTGGAAACCATTGAGGATGGGAACGAACAATAAAGGTGTTGTGCCCAAATTGTTCTAAAAACAAGCCTACTTTTTTCAGTTCTTCTTTGTTTTCATCCAACAACAAATACTCATTTGCTGATAGCTCAATATGATGTGGAATTAGCAATTCCTGCACTTCATGTTGAACTTCTCCTACTTTATCCCGAAAATATTCATATTTTATTCGTTCTTGTGCAGCATGTTGGTCAATAATATAAAGACCATTTTCATTTTGGGCCAAAATATAAGTGCCGTGCATCTGCCCGATTGGATATAGAGGTGGTAGTTTTTCTGTCTCTGCTTCTATTATTTCTGTTTCAACAGGTATGATTTCCTCTTCCGATAAAGTGGATTCTTTGACCTGTTCTGAAAGATTCCGAGTAAGAGGCTCTATCTCGCTTTGCTCAATGAAGCTCTCTTCAACAACTAGCTGCTTAGGAGTTTCTTTTATCGATAGTTTTGCTTCAGCTTCTCTCGGGAACGTAACGCTCTGAGCTGGTATAGGCTCTGGACTCGTTCTATGCTCAAAAGTAAAAGTCTCTTGAAGTGTTTCGACTTTTTTTGTTTTTTTCGGTTCTGCTGCTTCAGGAATCAACCGTTGTTTTCGAAAAGCTTCTTTTATCCCTAGGATGATTAAATGGTACAATTCCGTCTCTTTACTAAAACGAACTTCTAATTTCGTCGGATGAACATTGACATCTACAAGAATCGGATCCATTGTAATAGATAAATAACCTACTGGATACCTTCCTATCGGTAATAATGTATGAAATCCTTCTAAAATCGCCTTTTGTGCAACGAGACTTTTCACATAGCGACCATTTACAATCAATGTAAGATAGTTTCTCGAAGCACGATTAATTTCCGGTAAAGCCATATAGCCATTAATGGTGAAGTCTAGGGACTCCACATCAATTTGCACCAATTTTCTCGCTACATTCATTCCATATATTGCCGCCAATACTTGACGCACATCTCCATTACCATTTGTATGGAGAATTTTTTTGTCATGATGGGTTAATTTTATTGATACGTCCGGGTGAGCGAGGGCAATTCGGTTGACGATATCGGTAATATTCCCTAATTCCGTGTGGATTGTTTTCATATACTTCAAGCGTGCCGGCGTGTTGAAGAAAAGGTTGCGTACGGTAATTTCAGTTCCTTTTCTGCTGGTGCTTTTTTCATGTTTAACAATCTCTCCACCTTTTAAATACAAATAAGTGCCGGCGTCTTCCCCAGTACTCGTTTTTAATTCCAATTCGCTGACAGAAGCAATACTTGGTAAAGCTTCTCCGCGAAATCCTAAAGTACGAATGCGGAATAAATCATTTTCATCCTTGATTTTACTAGTAGCATGTCGCTCAAAAGCTAGTAAACAATCCTCTTCTTCCATTCCCATGCCATTATCAAGGACACAAATACTAGCAAGCCCAGCCTCTGCTAATTCAATTTCCACAACAGTACTGTTGGCATCAATAGCATTTTCCAGTAATTCTTTCACAACAGAAGCAGGTCGCTCAACTACTTCCCCTGCCGCTATCTTATTGGCAAGGATATCATCCAGTTTTTTTATTTTTCCCAAAGCTTCCCTGCCCCCTTCCTAATTTCACTTTACCCCACATTAACGGGCAGTACGATAAGACAACTGCCCATAAATGCCCGATTGGTTCTACTAATTCTCAGTGGAAAATCACCACTGAGAATAGTTTCACTTTACCTTCCTCTGCAGCTCATAAATGATATTCATTGCTTCTAAAGGTGTTGTTCCAAGTAGATCAATTGATTTGACAAAATCGATGATATCTTTCTCTTTTTTGGAAATGCTCTCTTTCTTCGGCTTCGTTTCTGTAAAAAATGAAAGTTGAGTATCTGTAACGCTAGTTTCCTCTTTAACAACCATTGATTCATTATTACTTGGTGTAGCTTCTTCTAAAGCATCTAGCACTTCTTTCGCCCGTTCAATCAGAGGTTGTGGTAAATGAGCCAATTCTGCCACGTGAATACCGTAACTTCGGTCTGCTGCTCCTTCTTTTATTTTATGAAGGAAAACAACTTTGCCGTTTTCTTCAATGGCACGGACATGGACATTTTTCAAGTGGCCTAACTCTGCTTCCAATGCTGTAAGCTCATGATAATGGGTGGAAAATAATGTTTTCGCTCCAATATGATTGTGAATATACTCAACAATCGCTTGCGCCAGAGCAATACCATCATAAGTAGACGTACCTCGTCCAATTTCATCAAACAAAATCAAGCTGTTTTCGGTAGCATGAGTAATGGCATTATTTGCTTCCAGCATTTCTACCATAAACGTACTTTGCCCAGATATTAAATCATCCGCTGCGCCGATTCTCGTAAAAATTTGATCGAAAATAGGCAAGACAGCTTCACTCGCCGGAATAAAACAGCCAATTTGCGCCATGATACTAATAAGAGCCACTTGGCGCATATACGTGCTTTTACCTGACATATTTGGTCCAGTAATTAAGAACACATGAGTTGTATCATCCATTTCACAATCGTTCGGTACGTACCTGCTTGCATCTAGCACTTTTTCTACTACTGGATGTCGACCGTCTTTTACTGCTATTTTTCGTTCTGTTGTAAATGATGGCTTAATAAAATGGTTTTCTTCACTTACTGTGGAAAAGCTTTGCAGTACATCCAGCTCACTCACTACTTTTGCCAGTCGTTGAAGGCGGGAAATAAATGTTTTCACTTGCTCTCTTATTTCCACAAATAAATCGTATTCTAACTGAATAATTTTTTCCTCTGCCCCTAAAATCATCGCTTCTTTTTCTTTTAATTCTTCGGTAACGAAACGTTCCGCATTGGCTAATGTTTGTTTTCGTTCATATCTTCCTTCAGGCAGGGAGGAAAGATTGGATTTTGTTACTTCAATATAGTAGCCGAAAATACGGTTATATCCTATTTTCAAAGATTTAATTCCTGTAACTTCCCGCTCTTTCTGCTCTAAATCACTAATCCATTTTTTACCATTTTTACTAATATAGCGATATTCATCTAACGCTTCATTGTAACCGTCTTTTAAAATATCTCCATCTTTTATTGATAGTGGGACGTCTTCTTTGATACTTCCTTCTAAAAGATGAACCAGTTCTTCACACGGGTCAAGCATAGTCACTATTCGATCACTTTCATTGCTCTCCAGCTGGCTTACCAACTCCCGTAAAGTCGGAATCTGCATCAAAGAACGCTTTAACTGAAGTAAGTCCCGGGCATTTACATTTCCGAAAGCTACTTTCCCAGCCAAACGCTCAATATCATATACTTCTTTTAAATGTTCCTTCATATCCTCTCGAACAAAATAATTCTCACTTAACGTCGCTACCATATTTAATCTTTTTTCGATACTCGTTGCGTCAATTAAAGGCCTGTCAACCCATTGTTTTAGTAAACGCCCGCCCATTGCTGTTTTTGTTTTATCCAGCAACCACAATAAGGAGCCCGTCTTTTCTTTTGAACGAATCGTTTCTGTTAGCTCTAGGTTACGCTTTGAATACACATCTATTTTCATAAACTCATGGTGCTGGTATAGAGTTAGCGGCTGTAAATGATCTAACGAGCGCTTTTGTGTTTTTATTAAATATTGCACCATTCGTCCAAAAGTTGTTTTTATTTTATCATTTTTTGTTTTTTCCACTAAATGTGTTAAGGATGAATGGATTTCCGTCTCATCTTCAACGGAAACAATCATACGAAATTGTTCCAAGTTTTTTTGAATCCTATCCACTGGAAAATCACTGCCTACAACTAATTCCTTTGTTCCGAATGAGTATGCTTCCAAAAGAACTTCTTCCAAGCTCCCTTGAAAAAGGGTCGCTATAGTTTCTCCAGTTGAAATATCATTTGCTACTAGTCCATACAGTTCCTCGTCAAATTGAGTCAAAGAAACAAGGTAATTATTTTCTTTATCGACAATTGCTTTCCCTTCCATCATCGTTCCCGGAGTAACAAGCTGAACAACTTCCCGCTTCACTACTCCTTTTGCCTGTTTCGGGTCTTCTACCTGTTCACAAATTGCCACCTTATAGCCACGTTCTACAAGGGTTTCAATGTATCCTGCTGCAGAATGGTAAGGAACACCACACATTGGTACTTTTTCATCTGCCCCAGCACTCTTTCCAGTTAAAGTGATTTCCAGTTCTTGAGATGCCTTGATTGCATCTTCAAAAAACATTTCGTAAAAATCACCTAACCGAAAAAATAAAAAGGCATCTGGATAATCCGCCTTGATTGTTAAATATTGTTGCATCATTGGTGTATATGCCATGCTCTCACTCCGTTATTTCTGATGATGAGAGTAGTGGGGAAAATCACCCACTACTCCCATCATCACAAGAGCAAGTAAAATCCAAGCTCTTGCTTATTTATCAATTTTTTATTTTGGAAATAGTTTTTATGTCTTTTTACTTTCCCAATTATAACATATATAAAAAACTAAATGGAGAAGTAATTATTCTTTCATTTGAAACAAGGAAGTAAAATAAGGATAAAAACATCCCTATCCTACTCCCCGATACAATCTTTCATATGCTCCACAAACCACTCCTTGTTTAATCCTTTGCCAATGAAAACTATTTCTGTTACTCTTGGTTCATCATCACGCCATTTCCTATCTACCTGACCTGCAAATAATGCATGCACACCTTGAAAAACGACTCTTTCTTCCATACCTTGAATAGAGAGAATACCTTTGTAACGGTATAAATATTCACCTAATTCTTCAACAACAGCCGTCATCCATGCATTCAGCTTTGCCAAATCAAGAGGACGCTCTTCTCTGATAACAAAAGCTGTCACTCCTTCAAGGTGACTGCTTCTTTCTTCGTGCTGATAAATTCCCAATTTGTCCTTCGTTGTAAAGGTATGAATATTTAATAGTTCCTCTACATCCACATGACTATTGACACAAGGAATGATTCGAGACGTTGGATTCACAGATTGAATTTCTACAGTAAGTTCTCGTTGCTTTTCTTCATTCATTAAATCGACTTTGTTTAAGAGAATAATATCTGCAAAAGCCATCTGTTCCTTTGCTTCTATTCCTTTTTCCATATGTTTCTGAATATGGTACCCGTCTACCACTGTCACAACTCCGTCAATGTAAAAAGCTTGCTGGATTGTTGGGTCTAAGAAAAATGTACTGATAATCGGTCCCGGGTTGGCAAGCCCCGTCGTTTCAATAAGAACTCCCTCAAAATCTGTCTTACCTTCTTGCTTAGATTTCAGAAGCTTTTTCAAAGCTACCAACAAATCTTCTCTTACAGTACAGCAAATGCACCCATTGGTCATTTCCAAAATTTCTTCATCTGTATTTACAATCAGTTGATTATCAATCCCAATTTGTCCAATTTCATTCACAATAACTGCTAATTTTCTTCCATGCTCTTCTGACAAGATGTTATTTAATAATGTTGTTTTCCCAGACCCTAAAAAGCCTGTGATAATTGTAACCGGAATTTGTGCCATACCTTTCTCCTATTCCTTCCACCAATCATCAAAAATGGTAATTGGCATATGTCTTTTGTGACGAGTTTTCAGATAGATATCTTCGATGATTTTCGCATCTTTTTTCGGAACTTCTTTTCCTTCTAAGTAATCGTCTATCGTCTGATAGGTTACTCCTAAAGCATCCTCATCAGCCAATTGAGGACGATCCTCTTCTAAATCAGCAGTTGGAGCTTTTGTATATAAATGGGCAGGACAACCTAATTCTTTCAATAATTCTTTTCCTTGCCGCTTATTCAGACGGAAAATCGGACAAATATCTGCACCGCCATCCCCATATTTTGTATAGAAACCTGTGACAGCCTCTGCGCTATGGTCTGTGCCAATTACCGCAAGAGATTTTGCACCGGCGATACTATATTGTACTTCCATTCGATGACGTGCTTTGATATTTCCTTTCAGATAATCTGATAAGTCTTCTCCTAATGCACTACTCACATTTTGATAGCTTGCGTCTACGCTTTCTTTAATATTTACAGTAATATACTCAGTCGGCTGAATAAATGCGATGGCATCTTGGCAGTCGTCCTCATCCATTTGTTCTCCGTACGGCAGTCGAATTGCCACAAATGAATATTTCGAAGGTTCTTCTTCATTCAGCTCATCCACAGCCATTTGTGCTAGCTTTCCAGTTAATGTGCTGTCCTGTCCTCCTGAAATTCCCAAGGCATACCCTTTGAAAAATGGATTCTTTTTTATGTAAGCTTTTAAAAAGTCAATACTTTTTCTAATTTCTTTTTTCGGGTCAATTTTTGGTAAAACGCCCATCTCATCAATAATTCTTTTTTGTAATGCTTCCATTTTTATCAACTCCTCTACAGACTTAAGCAAATCGATTTCACCTCTGGCTTCATGCTTTCTTAAGCCTCGCTTTTCTTGTTCTCTTCTTTCATACATAAATACGCCAAAACAGCTTTTGCAGATTCTATGTTTGTTGCCAAAGGAATATCATAAACGTCACATAAACGCAATAATGCATTTACATCTGGTTCATGAGGCTGTGCTGTTAATGGGTCACGGAAGAAAAATATCCCATCCATCTCTCCTTTAGGCAGCAAAGCACCTATTTCTTGATCTCCTCCTAGAGGACCAGAATAGTAGCGATGAACCTGTAAAGAGGTTTGCTCCATCACCCTAAGCCCTGTTGTTCCTGTTGAGCAAAGTTGAAATTTTTTAAATATCTCTTCATTTTCCCTTACAAATGCCACCAAATCATCTTTCTTTTTATCATGAGCAATTAATGCAACTTTCATTATCTCACCTTCTATCTCATTTTTATCCCGCATTAACGGGCAGTAAGGTAAGTCAACTGCCCATATATGCCCGGTTGGTTCAACTAATTTTCAATAGGGTATGAATATTACCCCTACTAAAAAAGTTTCACTTTATTTCATTATATCACGGAACAATATGTAGCTGAATAGGAAGCTAAAAAAATAGGTTGTAAGGAGGCTTTTTCACCTCCTCACAACCTATATTGATTGTCTTTTATCCGATTCCTTCCGCTTCTCTACTAATACTTTTAATGCTAAGGGAAGCACACCAAACCATTTGCTTGTGAATAGCTCTCTGCCTTCTTTTTTATCTTGCTTTTTTTGTTTTTTTTCCTCAGTTGAGCTGTTCATATATGTGACAACTTGTTCCGTCATAAACTTCACGTAATCGTTGGTTTTCATTCTCTCACCGCTTTTCAGGGAATTTTCACATCTTTATTATTCCCCTTTTTCCTGCAACCATTCCTGAATATCAGCGACAATTTCTGCAATTGATTTATCAGTTACATCGATGATGTAATCTGCCTCATGATAAAACTCACGTCTATCTTCATACAAATTTTTTAGATACTCTTCTCCTTTTTGTAGCAACGGTCGGCTTGGGTCATTTCCTACTCGTCTTTTTACTTCATCCAAATCACAAGAAAGAAGAATAACATAGCCAAGCTTTCTCATCAACTTGCGGTTTTCTTCTTTCATAACAATCCCTCCACCTGTTGAAACAATTACATTTTCTTTCGGTGTGGTGGAAAGTGCTGAAGTTTCATATTCACGGAATGTTACTTCACCTTCTTCTTCAAAAATTTTCTTAATTGTTTTCCCTTTTTGCTCCACAATATCATCATCTGTTTCATGCACTGGTAAATTCAACGCTTTTCCTAGAGCTTTACCGACAGTTGTTTTTCCTGCACCCATGAATCCTGTTAAAAAAATTGTTCTCACTTTTCTCCCTGCCTATTCTTTCCAATTTGAAATGCTATCTAGCTCTGAATCATAGGTAAACTCCACCGGATATTTATGTTTATTGTTGGTTATACAAACAATACGGACACGAAATCTATAGGGTTCCTCATTGGTTTCTGCACTTATTGTTGCTTCTGCTGTTCCTTCAGCAAAATGTATCACTAAGTCCCTCTCCCCTGTCATTCCCTCATGAACATCCTTTTTGATTCGATAGATAGTCGTTTCCATCATATATTCTAATGTCATTGTTCCTTCAACTTCATGGTAATACCTTTTTTCCAACAGCAAAAGATTTACTTGGTTTAAAAAAAAGAATAGCACAATTGTGACAACAATTAAAGTAAAAGGTAATACAAATCCTTTTTCATTACGAATCATGTTCCACCTCTACCTTGCCAATATCAATAATTTTTCTATTAAAAATCTTCCCGCTCATATCCGTAATCTGAAACTGCACTCCATCTGGTATTGCTTCACATTCTACACGATACACATTTTGCAGCAATACCTCATGTCCAAGTCCAGCTACTTGTTTTCTTAATAATTTTTGGTACTTTCCGTATGTAGCTACTCTTCCGTCCTCCATGGTAAAAACAAATTGTCCATCCTTTACTTCCCAGCTAATAGATTCTCTCAAGTCCATTTGTGTTTGCTTGATAAAGTTTTCCCACTCAAAAGGATGAATGGATTGGTTGTAGACACGGAAAAATACCGTTGAAAGAAACATGACCAAGAAAGTGGAAATCATCATGAAAATAAACAAAGATAAAAGAGATTCAATAAACGTAAAGCCCTTTTCGTTTTTCAGCAGTTTATTGAAAGATTTCACGGCATATTAGCTCCTCTCTTTGCTTCCGATTTTTCCAAGTGATACAAATATCCTTTCCTACTATTTGAATGCTATATACTGTACCTTCTCTTTTATCTTCCGTTTTCATTTTCGTGGGATCATGGTAATAAGCATAGATGACTTCTTGCATCAAAATATTTCCCTCGTTACGAAGTACAAGGTCCTTTCGCTCAATAAGAATGGTCATGAAAGAAGGGACAACGAGTATCGACATCATAAAGACAATAGTAATAGAGACAAGCATTTCCACAAGTGAAAATCCTTTTTCATTCATAGTAAAACCTTCCTTTGCCCAATTGAAAAACAACGTTATATTTTTTGCTTTTATACGACACTTCAATCGTTCCAGTTTTTTGAATGTTGCCACTGTCAAGAAAACAAATTTCATTCCCCATATTATTACCTAAAAATCTGATTGTGATATTCTCATCATAGCTCCTGTCTAATAGAATTGGGTCAGTCAATGTCTGTCGAATTCGATAGAATCCATTTAAAAATACTACATGCGTTTTTTGTTTGCGTGTCAGGGCACACATTTGTGCAAATAGTATGTCCTTCTCAAACTGTTCCATAAAAGCATCCAACTGTCGCTTGTCATGATAAGGTTGAT
>DAIDKD010000065.1 GCA_027451065.1 Bacillaceae bacterium
AGCAATAGCAAAACTGGCAACAGTATTGCCAAAACTACTGGAGTTAGCAGAGGTAGAAAAATCCTGCCAACTCATGTCAGATGAAATCGAAAAAACAAGACGACGTGTAAACGCACTTGAATATCGAACAATTCCACAACTGGAAGAAACAATCCGCTTCATTAACATGAAACTGGAAGAAACAGAAAGAAGTTCCAGAGTAAGATTAATGAAAGTAAAAGATATCGTCTCAGCTGAATAGGGAAAGTGGAAGCACAAGTTGTTAGAAATGGTCAAAACCGACCAATTCTAACAACTTATAAGAGCAGACAATTATGTTGAATGGAAGTATGATTGTCTGTCCTTGTTTACTTACAAAAGTTAGCTGTTTAATATGAGAAGATGAGAAAGGAATCTTGTTTGGCTCATGATTCGGACAAGTTGAATACTTTCTTTTAAAAAAAGCCATGAATCAATTAAAAGGATTCATAGCTTTTTTTAAAAGATAAGATAAAATAAAACCAAACCTTCCATTGCTAACAGCTTGACATAGTGATATCTTTGAGAAGGAGTTTTCATCAAACACCTTTTGAAATGCATAATACTTTCAAAAAATTCGATATTGTATTAAAATATAAAATATACTATTCTAAAAAATAAAAAAGAAAGATGGGAGGAGTTGGATGGATAAAGAGAAAATCATTACTTCAATCGCAGTACTAGGTGGTGCAGTAACGAGTGTTGCTTTATATGTGAAGTTAATAACAAACAGCAACTCAAGTTAAAACTTCAGTGGTAGCTTCTTCTCATTTCGCACATACCGACTGCAAAACAGAAAGGAACACACAAAATGACTGATATATCAACAATGATTGGCATGCAGTCAATCACTGCTATTTTGGTTCATATTACATGCATGGCGATTACATGGTGGGCACTACAAGCTGTAGATATGACAAAAGTGATGAAGAAAAATAAGGTAGCTCAAATCCAAGCAATTTACATTATTTTAACCATTGTAATCGGTTCTGCATTAGGAAATTTTCTCCTAACATATTTCCAGTATTCACAAAATATCTCTAATCTGTTTTAAGTATAAATTTCTTCCCTTTCGTTAAAAATGAACATAAGGGGAGGAATAAAATATGGGGAAACAGCAAATCATGATATATTTGTGTCTTTTTATTAGTTTTTTGGCCTATGGCGTCCAACAGATAGTATCGGCAAAAGAGAAAAATAATATTTCCCAAATTGTAGATATCTATCAACAACAAAATATCCAAATAGAAAAATGGTCTATTTACGCGAAAGAATTAGTTCATGGAGCAGATGAAGATTTATTTGAAGAAAGCATGGAAAAGGTGCTAAATAATTTTCCGCATGCAAGTTGGGAAGTAGAAAGAAGTGGATTGGAGAAACAAATGATTATTTCTCTTGATTCGGAAAATGAAGAGAAGATTGTGTTTACGTTGACGGAAGAGGGAGACTTATATACAATTTATGAAATAAATGGTAATAACTGGGAAGAAGAAGCCTGGAGTGACACAGAATCGTCAATAAATAAGCGGATGACGGTTATTTTTCAGCAAACTCCTCAAATTTTTTCTTGTGTACAAGGGATTGCTGATGGTATAATCAAAGACGGCATGCTCAAGTGGGAAGAGGAACTATTAAATGAGTTCCATGCCACACCTGTAGAAAGCGCCAAAGAAGGGACGTTTGTTTCAATTTCCGCATATACTGAACAGTGGAATAACGCTCTTCCTACAGAGAAAAGTAATGTGAACATACAAATTGCATTACGCGAAGAACAACAAGAGAACCAAACAAGGATTACTATTGGAACACCAATTATAACGACAGAATATTAAAAAATGGAAGTACAGAAATTAGCACGGAGGGGAATAATTTGGAAAAGATCATTGTCCGTGGTGGGAATCGGTTGAACGGAACAGTACGTGTAGAAGGTGCGAAAAATGCTGTTTTACCTGTTCTTACTGCAACTTTATTAGCGTCTGAAGGTAAAAGTATTATTTTTGATGTACCAACTCTTTCTGATGTATACACAATTAACGAGGTACTAAGACACTTAGGTGCAGAAGTTACATTCAGAAATAACCAAGTGATTATAGATGCATCAAAAGAATTAGCTGTGGAGGCTCCTTTTGAATATGTTCGAAAAATGCGCGCTTCTATTTTGGTAATGGGGCCTTTATTGGCAAGAAACGGTCATGCTCGTGTAGCTTTGCCTGGTGGATGTGCAATCGGTTCTCGACCAATTGAACAACATATCAAAGGTTTTGAAGCAATGGGAGCAACTGTTACTTTCGGAAATGGTTTCGTAGAAGCAACTGTAGAAGGAAGACTGCAAGGTGCGGAAATATATATGGATTTCCCAAGTGTAGGTGCAACAGAGAATATCATCTCTGCTGCTGTATTGGCAGAAGGAACGACTATTTTGGAAAATGCAGCCAAGGAACCGGAAATTGTTGACTTAGCAAACCTTTTAAATGCAATGGGTGCTAGAATTCACGGTGCAGGAACAGAAACAATCCGTATCGAAGGTGTAGAACGTTTATATGGTACGAATCATGCAATTATCCCAGATCGTATTGAAACAGGTACATTTATGGTTGCAGCAGCAATTACTGGTGGAAATGTTTTCATCGAAAATGCAATTCCAGAGCATAATGTGGCTCTCATTGCGAAGATGCGTGAGATGGGTGTGACAATCACGGAGGAAGGTGATGGAATCCGTGTTATTGGAAATGGCGAATTAAAAGCAGTAGATGTAAAAACAATGCCTTACCCTGGATTCCCGACTGATATGCAGTCACAGGTGATGTCTTTATTATTAAACGCTAAAGGTACGAGTATCCTTACAGAAACTGTGTTTGAGAACCGTTTTATGCACGTGGAAGAATTCCGTCGAATGAATGCAAACGTCAAAATCGAAGGACGTTCTGTGATTATGGAAGGACCATCTAACTTGCAAGGTGCGGAAGTAGCCGCAACTGATTTGCGTGCAGCGGCTTCGTTAATCTTAGCTGGGTTAGTAGCAGATGGTGCTACAACTGTAACAGAATTAAAGCATCTTGATAGAGGTTATGTAAATTTCCATCAAAAATTAGCGGCTATTGGTGCTGACATTGAGCGTATCGATGAATCAAAACAAGAGAAATTGGCAGATGTAGTGCCATTTGAAGCTCGTGCGCTATAATTTTTGATGAATAAGTAGAGAGAAGGAGTCCTTCCTAGTGAGAGGGCTCTTTTTGTTGTGGGATGTAAAGATTGGGCAAAAGAGCTCGTTCCTTACATCCCATTTCTCTTTTAACATTATAGACAAAATTTCTTAGAAATATTCCTACGATATGTGTGGAATGAACATTTTCGTGATAGGAATACCTGTCCTTTCTATCGCATAAGAATGTAGGGTGGCATATATAGTTAGGATAAAGTAAAGTCTTTGAGGAGGCCTATATGACGCGAATAAAGCCATTAATTATTATAGGAGCTATTCTCATCACACTTATCATAGGTATACCGGTAGTGCTAGTCTTACCTTTTCAAGAAGAACGAGCATCATCTCAAACAACGGAACAAAATGATATCCAGGTAGTTGTAGAGAGGGAGAATCAGCAAGAGGAAACAGTAGAACTGGAAGATTACGTAGTAGGTGTTGTCGCTGCCGAAATGCCGGCTACATTTGAAATAGAGGCTTTAAAAGCACAGGCACTCGCTTCAAGGACATACATTGTAAAAAGCATGGTAGACGGTACGGGAAATGGAGTGACAGACACAGTTAAAAATCAAGTGTATCAAAATGAAGAGGAACTAAAAGAGAAATGGGGCAGTGAATACGATGAGAAGATGGAAAAGGTCAAAGAAGCTGTAGAAAGTACGAGAGGACAAGTTATTACATATGATGGGGAATTGATTACAGCATCCTTTTTCTCTACTAGTAATGGTTATACAGAAAATTCAAAGGATGTTTGGGGAGGGGAGTATCCTTATTTACAAAGTGTCTCAAGCTTGTGGGATGAAGAGGTAGAAGGATTTCTAGAGGAGCAGACTATTCCAGTGGCAGAGGTAGAAGAAAAGCTAGGAGTACAGCTCAACAGTGACGGCACCGTGGGAACAATTCTATCTTATACGGAAGGAAAACGTATAGACCAAGTTCGTTTCAAAGAGAAAATAATTACTGGCAAAGAAATCCGTGAGAAATTGGGGCTCCGCTCTGCCGATTTCACTTGGAAACAAATGGGAGCAAATGTCATTGTCACCACAAAAGGTTACGGTCACGGCGTCGGTATGAGCCAATACGGTGCCAATGAAATGGCCAAAGATGGAAAAAAATATCAAGAAATTGTTCAATATTACTACCAAGGAGTAGATATTGGGTCAACAGAAGATTTCCAAACGCAAATGTTAGCTTCACAATCATGATGATTCGTGCAGATAAGGATTCTGATAATTAAAAACAACCTGGCAATGGATTAGTGATATCCCATTACTAGGTTGTTTTCTTTTTTTATTATTTTTGGGAAATGGGCGTTCTTTGCCCATTTCCCAAAAATATTTATTCAGTCAAATATACACCGTGGAAGAATGGTGTTCCATTAAAGTCCACATGTAATCCTTCGATTCCATTTGTCCCAGTAAGCCAGTTAGGGAAGAATAGATTGACCATTGGAGCCTCATCAATAACTAATTGGATAGCTTCCGCATAAATGTCATTACGCTCTTCTTGATCAGCAGTTCTACGACCTAATTCTAATAACTCATCAAGTTGATCGTTTTCAAAGAAGAAACGGTTACCTGGGTCACCTACTTGAGAAGAGTGAAGAATTGGGAATAAGCCATAGTCAGCATCAGCTGTAATAGTAGTCCATCCCAAAATGAACATTTCATGCTCTCCAGCACCAGTTCTTTCTAGGTAAGCACCCCATTCGATGCTTTCGATACTTAATGTAATACCAATCTCGCTTAGATTCGCTTGAACCAATTCAGCAATACTTGCGCGAGCAGCATTTCCTTCATTTATCCAAATAGTTGCCTCAAATCCATCGGCATGACCAGCTTCTTCTAATAATGCTCTTGCAGCTTCCACATCAAAATCTAAAGTGTCTACATCTTGCGTACTACCTACTACCAATGGAGAAAGAGGACCTGCAGCCAATATTCCTTCACCCTCAATCAGTTCGTTAACAATATCCTCTTTGTTAATAGCCATTGTAATTGCTTGACGAACTCTTACATCATCAAATGGTGCTTTTTGTGTATTAAAGCCTATGTATGTTACACCAGTACCTTCTTGACGAGTTAATGTAACGCCATCCATAGCTTCAACAGTACCAGCACTTAATGCGTCTACAGCTGTACCGTGTGCTTCGCCAGTTTCTAACATAGAAACACGAGTTGCAACCTCTGGTACTACTCTAAATACTAGTGTATCAATATGTACTGGGTCACCCCAATAATCATCATTTCTTGCAAAGCGGATTTCAGAACCACGATCCCATGATTCTAGTTTAAAAGGACCAGTACCAATTGGATTTTCACCTACTGTTCTTCCACCTTCTTCTTCTTCTTGGATAGCAGAAGGAGCGATGATAGAACCACCGTTATGAGCTAAGTGAGATGGTAGCGGAGAGAAAGGAAACTCTGTTACAAATTGAACAGTAAGTTCGTCAACAACAACTACCTCACTAATCATTTCAAAAATACTGAGACGTGGGGACGCATTTTCAGGGTCTAAAAGACGCTCGAAACTGATTTTTACAGCTTCAGCGTTAAACTCAGTTCCATCATGGAAAGTTACCCCTTCTCTTAATTGGAATTCCCAAGTATATTCATCAATAGCTTCGAAGCTATCGGCAAGAAGCGGCACGACAGAACCATCGTCAGCATAATCTACTAAACGCTCAAAAATTTGACTAGTAGCATCGGTTGTTGCCGAGTCATTTTGTCCATGAGGATCCAATGATGGTGCATCAGACATACTCACCCAGACAACTTCTCCACCTTCTTGTACGTCAGCAGCATCTCCATCTGTACTATCGTTTCCATTTCCGCATCCTGCTATAAATGCAAGTGACAGCACAAATGCGAGAAAAAATGTAATTTTTCTTTTCATCTTCTTTTACCCTCCTGAGGAAAAATTTTCACATTTAAAAAGTAATTGCGATTGTATTTACAATAATCTAAAAATCCCCACGAGTCAATAGTTTTTTAAAATTTTTATTTTTTTAACAAAGTGTTATTCTGAGAAAAAAGCACAGACTCCTTACGTAAGTCGCGATGAAAATGCGGATTCACCCCATATAAATGTTGTTTTATTGGAAAGTAGGAAGCAACTTTATCTTCAGTTGCTTCATTATAGTGATATGAGATAATCATATAGTGATATTAGGCAGTCATATTCGGAAATTAATTTCATTAATAAGGAAAATATATGTAATATGAAAAAATATATTGCAAAAGACGAAAATGATTGATAGAATAGTCACTAAATATTAAGAATTTAGAAAAGTTTTCGTACATTTAAGAAAATTGAGAAAAATGGATGTTTTTTCTTAATTTTGTTAGGTTTTATGTTTAAGAGAAAGGGTGAGGTAGTAAGATGAGTCAATCATCATCAACAGTTTTAGGAAATGGTTCAGCAAAAGGTGTAAAGAAAGATGTACCAGCATGGCAACAATTTTATCGGAAATTAGCAAAGAATAAAGCAGCTTTAGCAGGAGCATTTATTGTGCTTGCTATTATTTTGGTAGCAATACTAGCGCCGCTTCTTGCACCATTCGATCCTTTGGAAACGGATATGTCGAGAAGACTACTAGGTCCTACTATGGATCATTGGTTTGGAACAGATGATTTAGGAAGAGATATTTTTAGCCGTGTTCTTTATGGAGCAAGAATTTCTTTAACAGTTGGAATTGGAGCTACTATATTAGGAGCCAGTGTCGGTATCGTCGTTGGATTGATTTCTGGCTACTATGGAAAACGTGTCGATACTATCATTATGCGAATTTGTGATGTAATGTTGGCTTTTCCGGGGATTTTGTTAGCATTAGCAATTGTTAGTATTCTTGGAGGAAGCACATTAAATGTTATTATTGCGATAGCAATTTTTGCAATTCCTACTTTTGCCAGAATCGTTCGTGGTTCCACACTAAGTGTTAAGAAATTAGAGTATATAGATGCAATTAAAACCATGGGAGCGAGCGATTTACGGATTCTTTTTAAACATGTACTCCCAAATATTCTTTCACCAATTATTGTTCAAGCAACTCTTTATATTGCTTCAGCAATTGTCATCGCAGCCTCGCTATCGTTTCTTGGATTGGGTACACAGCGACCAACACCAGAATGGGGAACAATGCTTAGTGATGGCCGCCAATTTATCCGTCAAGCACCTCACATGATTATCTTCCCGGGTTTAATGATCTTTTTGGTTGTTACTGGCTTTAACTTGTTTGGTGATGGATTGCGTGATGCACTAGAGCCTAAGAAAAGAAAATAAATGATGAGGTGAAATATTCATGTTTGTATTTATTGTTAGGAGAATCTTTCAAACAATCCCCGTTATGTTCGGGGTAACATTAGCTGTATTTTTAATGATGCATTTTATTCCAGGTGACCCAGCTCGAATTATGGCTGGTGAAGCTGCTAATCCGGAACAAGTTGAGCAAATGCGTGAAAACTTAGGGTTAAATGACCCTCTTCATACCCAGTATCTCCGTTTCGTGACCAATGCTGTGCGAGGTGACTTAGGGAACTCCATCCGAACGTCTCGTCCAGTGACAGAAGAAATTTTTGCGTCTCGTTTTGGTATTACTGTCCAGTTAGCAGTTGCTGGAACAGTGACAACTGTATTTTTTGGAATGCTTGCCGGAATTGTCTCGGCAACGAAAAAAGGTTCTTTCACTGATATATCATTGATGTTGGTGGCTTTACTAGGACTTTCCATGCCTAACTTCTGGCTGGGAATTATGTTAATCTTCTTCTTCTCAGTTAATTTAGGATGGCTTCCAGTTGCTGGTTGGGGGGATTTTCAGCACATAATTCTCCCTGCAATTACATTAGGGTTGACTGGGGCAGCAATTGTTGCCAGAATGACTCGCTCTAGTTTATTAGAAGTGTTAGACCAAGACTATATTCGGACAGCTCGTGCCAAAGGTGTAAGTCAACGGTTAGTTGTTTATAAACATGCTTTGCGTAACGCTTTGGTTCCAGTAGTAACAGTAGTAGGGTTACAGTTTGGTGGTTTACTAGGTGGAGCGGTTATTACGGAAACAATTTTTGCCATTAACGGATTAGGCCGATTGCTTATCGATTCTATTCGTGCCCATGATTTTCCAATGGTACAAGGATCGGTTCTTATTTTCGCAATGCTCTTTGTTTTTGTAAACTGTCTTGTAGACGTTGCTTACCGAATAATAAACAAACGAATTGAGTTGAGTTAAGGATGGTGCTGAAATGACGAATAATATACTTGAAGTAAAAAATTTGCAAACATCCTTTTTTACAGAGGATGGCGAAGTAAAAGCAGTAGACGGCATTGATTTTACCCTTGAAAAAGGAAAAACCATTGGTATCGTTGGTGAGTCGGGATCAGGGAAAAGTATTACTTCCTTATCGATTATGCGTTTATTAGGTGGTTCAGGTAAAACAGTCGGAGGAGAAATTATTTTTAAGGGAGAAAATCTTCTCGACAAAACAGAGAAAGAAATGATGGCTATTCGTGGCAACAACATTTCAATGATTTTCCAAGAACCGATGACATCCCTCAATCCTACCTTAACTTGTGGAGAGCAAATTGCTGAATCTGTTCGTATCCATCAAAAATTAGATAGAAAACAAGCTTGGGCAAGGGCAGTAGAAATGTTAAAACTCGTTGGTATCCCGTCCCCAGAAAAGCGTGCTAAACAGTATCCATTTGAGCTATCTGGTGGAATGAGACAAAGGGTAATGATCGCTATTTCCCTCGCTTGTAATCCAGAGCTATTGATCGCAGATGAGCCGACAACAGCACTCGATGTGACCATCCAAGCACAGATCCTCGATTTAATGAGAGGTCTACAAAAAAAATTAGGAACATCCCTAATTATGATTACCCATGACTTAGGTGTTATCGCCGAATTATGTGATTACGTTGCAGTAATGTACTGTGGGAAAGTAGTAGAGTACGCAGAAGTAAAAACACTGTTTAAAAATCCAAAGCACCCATATACAGTCGGGCTGTTAAATTCGATACCATCTCATGAAGAAGACGTTGAGGGAGACTTGGAGGTTATTCCTGGAACAGTACCAAGTCCTTTTGAATTGCCAAAAGGGTGCCGATTTGCGCCAAGATGCGCTCATGCCAGGGATATTTGCTTGAATAAATTACCAGATCTAGCGACTACAGAGGACAAAGAGCAAGTTCGTTGTTGGATCCATACAGACCAATGGGAAAAAGCAAAGGAGGTTCAGCAAGCATGAGTACGAATAACTTATTAGAAGTAAAGAACCTAAAACAGTATTTCCCAATCAAAGGCGGAATTTTCGGGCGCACAGTGAATCATGTGAAAGCTGTGGATGATATCTCTTTTGCCATCAAAGAAGGGGAAACAGTTAGTATTGTTGGAGAATCTGGTTGTGGAAAATCGACAACCGGTCGAGCAATTCTTCGCCTCGATGAACCTTACAGTGGGGAAATAACGTTTCAGGGAGAAAACTTACTAGATCTTCGTAAAAAGGATATGCGCTCAAAGCGAAAAGACTTGCAGATGATTTTCCAAGATCCATACGCTTCTTTAAACCCACGCCAAACCGTGTATCAAATTTTAGAAGAAGCGATGGAGATTCAAAACATTGCTCCGAAGGCAGAACGTCGTCAAAAAATTGCAGATATACTGCAAACAGTAGGGATTGGTGCCCATCAAATTGATCGCCATCCACACGAGTTTAGTGGCGGGCAGCGTCAGCGTATCGGAATAGCGAGAGCTCTATGCGTGAACCCTAAATTAATTGTTTGTGATGAAGCCGTTTCTGCTTTGGATGTATCTGTTCAAGCACAAGTACTAAACTTGTTGAAGAAGTTACAAAAGGAATTTCAATTAACATACTTATTTATTTCCCATGACCTTGGTGTTGTTCGTCACATCTCAGATCGAGTAATTGTTATGTACCTAGGAAAAATTGTGGAAATTGCTGATAAAAAATCTCTTTTTGAAACACCTCAGCATCCGTACACGTATGCACTACTTTCGGCTATTCCGAGTACGGATATAGATGTGAAAAAAGAAAGAATTATCTTAAAAGGGGATGTACCATCACCGATTGACCCGCCAACAGGATGCCGTTTCTACAGTCGCTGTCCATTCGCCTTTGACAGATGTAAAAACGAAGCACCAGAACTTCACCAAGTAAGTGAAGGCCAACAATCCGCGTGTCACCTAGTAGAAAAAGGAATGATGGATTACGCGAATTATAAGGCTGAATAACGCGAAAAACATTCTAGAGGTTGTCTCAATAAGCTGAAAAACAGCAGCTTATTGGGGCAACCTTTATTTTTTCAGTAGAATTCGTTTTTTGACCAGCTGCAGAAAGTTTTTGCTCATTTTGCTTGAATGAAAAGTCACCTATCTATGCAAACCATGATATAATATGACTATATAAATCTTTATAGAAAGAAGGGCTTATCATGGAAGGATACATTCGACCATCCTCAGATTTAAGAAACCATTATAAAGAAATTTCTAGGCAATGTCGGGAAACAAGGGAACCGGTCATTATTACAGTAAATGGACGTGGTGATACGGTAGTCATTGGGTTACAGGAATATTCCCAGATGAAAGCAGAGTTAGAACTTCTCCGTACTTTAGCTGAAGCGGAAGAAGATGTGAAAAACGGGAGAATGTCACCTATACAGGATACATTTAATGATATCCGCACATCTCTTATAGAGAGAAAGAGCAGATGAAATATAAAATCATAAGAACAGACAAGGCAGACGAACAACTTAGAGATATTATTTTCTATATTGCTGATGATTCCGGTTGCATAGACAGAGCACTGGATTACCTAGACAAGATTGAAACGGCAATTACTCGATTAGCAGATTTCCCGGAATCTGGAAATATCCCTAAGTATTCTATTTTAAAGAAACAGGACTATCGTGTAATCATCGTTGAAAGGCATCTTGTTTTCTATAAAGTCAATGAAAAAGATAAAAGTGTTATCATTTATGCAGTGGTGGACGGTAGGAGAGAATATCGTAACTTGCTATAAAGAACAAAATATTTTCTACATCTATTCCGTTGCAACACCGAACGAATCTTTTTCCATTTTTCGCATGAGGAAGGGGATAGTCCCAAAGGACTATCCCCTTCCTCATGCGAAAAATGTCGATAAAAACTTCCTCTGCTTTCTGTATATCCTCCTACATTTTTGTTCAAACTGGCTGATGAGGTGATGATAGAATGAGAGAGGAAGAAAATAACAAGCCTTCTCACAAAAGAGGTTCACGGAAGAAAGTAATTCAACTATTTCCAAAAAGAAAGGCATCCGCTGTTTACTTGACAGGAGCAGCAATTATTTTAGCTGGAGTGATGATTTTCCAGTTAGCAACTGGGGGCTCCGACAACACCCAAAGCGGGAAAGGAATCCTAGAACAAAATCTATCAGGTAATTCCGAAGAAAGTGTCCCTGTAGGAAGCATCACAGAAGAAATTAAAATGCCGGTATTGGAAGAAAATGAAGTGTCAGTTGTGAAACATTTTTACGATGAAAACGCATCAGACACTGAACAACAAGATGCACTTATTTATTATGAAAATCAATACACAAAAAATACAGGAACAGATTTTGCCAAAGCAGACGGAAGTGCATTTGAAGTTGCTGCCGCGTTAAGTGGGACGGTTAGCAATGTGGAAGAAGATTCACTTTTGGGAAATGTCGTTGAATTACAGCATGACAATGGTTTAGTAACTGTATATCAATCTCTT
The DNA here is from genome assembly GCA_027451065.1 of Bacillaceae bacterium. Classification (GTDB taxonomy): domain Bacteria; phylum Bacillota; class Bacilli; order Bacillales; family Bacillaceae_G; genus DAIDKD01. The sequence continues at coordinate 11,970 of DAIDKD010000065.1, forward strand.
GATGATGTACAAGTAGAGGTTGGCTCTACAGTAGCGCAAGGTGAAGTAATCGGAAAAGCTGGTCAAAGTGTCATCGGTAAGGATTTAGGGCTACATGTCCACTTTGAAATCCGTAATGATGGCGTAGCAGTAAATCCAGAAACTTCCTTCGACAAAACCATTGCAACACTACAAGATGACCTAAGCAAAGCAGCAGAAGAAGAGGCAGCAAGCAGTGAAGCAGAGAAAGATACAACAACAGACGAACAATCAACTTCTGAAGAATCAAACGATGCAACACCGGATGAAACAGATGCTTCATCTGGAGAGAATGCAGATTCAACACAAGGTTAATAGCGTAAGAAAACAGGCTGTGTAAAAAGGAGAAGCTCCCTTTTGCACAGCCTGTTTTCTTTAGTCTTTAAACAAATCCTCAATATGAGTTATGCCAGCTACCCTAGGTACATCCACAACAAAAGCAATCCCTTTGCCAGGCTTGTTCAGGTTAGCCCCTTCCACAATGGCATCCAAGATAGTGTCTGTTGACCCTTTTTTCACCAATGTAAAAATGATTTCTTTCTCTGGCTCAATTGTGATGCCGAAGAACTTTGCTTTTTCATGGATTCCAGTTCCTCTTCCGTGCATAATTGTGCCGCCTTCTGCACCGGCTTTTCTACTTGCATCAATGACCTCACCGGAAAACCCTTTGTTTACAACAGTAATAATCAATTCAAATTGTTTGTTTTTTGTTTCCATTTCTCTACACTTCCCCCTGAGCATTATTTCTCTTTTCTGATAGGTTATAAATAAAACCAAACACCAGAACAGACAAGATTGGTGCCAATGCAATTAACGTAATCATACCAAATCCATCTGTAAGTGGATCGCTTCCTGGTGTAACGGTTGAAAGACCAATGGCTAATGGCATGATAAACGTTGAGCTTAACGGACCTGTAGCAACCCCTCCTGAATCAAAGGCAATGGCTACAAATTTTGCAAAAATAAATGCGATAATATAACCTGGAATGATATAGAACCACAAAGAAAATCCTACCAAAATTCTTAATAATGAACCAGCAACAGAAATAGCTAAACCGATGGACACAGTTAGCAGCATATGATTAGCTTTTATTGCTCCGCCAGTCATTTCTTCTACTTGGTTATTCATTACTCGTACAGCCGGTTCTGCAAAAGCAACCAC
>DAIDKD010000066.1 GCA_027451065.1 Bacillaceae bacterium
TATTTTACGCAGTCATTATTAAAAAAAAAAGGAGATGGGGTTCAATGAATAGTTTTATTTCTTTTATGGAAAGATATTTTATTCCTTATGCAGGAAAAGTTGGTAATCAACGTCATTTACTTGCGATTCGTGATGGATTTATCGTAACAATGCCACTCATGATTATGGGTTCTTTCGCTGTATTGATTAATAATTTGCCTATTCAAGCATATCAAAACTTCATGAATGGCTTGTTTGGTGAAGGAAGGTGGCAAGCATTTGGAGGTAATGTTTGGAATGGTACATTTGCGATTTTAGCACTTTTACTTTCTTTTACAGTAGCTTATAATCTTGCTAAGTCCTACGATAAAGATCCACTTTCTTCTGCAGTTGTATCTGTTGCTATCTTTTTTACGATAGGTGCTGTTGTTGCGTCTCCAGATGGAGGAATGAGTACAGCAGGACTTGGTTCTACAGGTCTATTTTTGGCTCTAATTGTTGCGATTCTTTCTACTGAAATTTTTACTCGCTTAAGTGGTAGTGACAAACTAGTTATCAAAATGCCTGATGGTGTACCACCGGCAGTTTCTCGCTCATTTGCAGCATTATTTCCTGCAATGATTACTATTTCTATTTTCGGTCTAATTGTTACGCTATTCCAAGCAGCTGGCATCAATGACCTTGTGTCATCATTCTACGGCCTTGTTCAAGAACCTTTCATGGGTCTTGCCAATTCATATCCAGCAGCATTGTTACTAGCATTTATGTCTGTATTTCTTTGGTTCTTCGGTTTACATGGCGCTAATATTATTGACCCATTTATGCAAACAATTAATATTCCAGCTATTGAAGCAAACCAACAAGCTCTTGAAGCTGGAGAGGCACTTCCATTTATTGTTAATAAACCTTTCTTCGATGCATTTGTAAACCTTGGAGGTACTGGTGCAACGTTAGGTCTTATTATTGCAGTATTCTTAGTAGCTCGTAAACATAAAGCTTATATGACTGTTTCTAAATTATCTGCTGCTCCAGGATTGTTTAATATTAATGAACCGATGATTTTTGGAGTACCGATTGTACTGAATCCAATCTTGTTCATTCCGTTTATCTTAACACCGTTAGTACTTGTAACAACAGCGTACTTTGCAACTGCCATCGGCCTTGTACCAGCAGCTACCATTATAGCTCCTTGGACTACTCCACCAATCATTGGTGGTTTCCTGGCAACACAAAGCATCGCAGGGGGTGTATTAGCAGCTATTAACCTAGTGCTCTCAGTTGTAATCTACCTTCCATTTGTGACAGTAGCACAAGTACAAGCATTACGTAATGAGCAAAATTAACTTCTAAATCGTAGTTAACTCTTTTAGCAGGAAGTTTGAAAAGGAGTGTTTTCTCCCTTTCAAACTTCCTGCTTTTTTATTAAGAAAAGCGCAAGTGCCTTGTTCAGCTTCCCTCGGAAAATGTTCTTCACACCTAAAGTAGCTTTTTGACTTTACGGTGGGAGGGTTATTTTATGATGGGAAGCTAGGCGCTGGAGCTAGACAAACTTTCCTATCTCTTAAATAAAGCGCTTGGCATCTAAATATTTTTCTTTGGCATAAGCAACAGCGAAATTTTGAAAATTCACAGCTGATGGTGATAAATAGGCATTTTTTCGCTTTGCTAAACATATATATCGTTCATAGCTAGGTTCCTTAAGTATTAACGATTTTACATCAAAATAATGAAGGAAAGAAATACGGGGAATAATAGAAATTCCATAATTCACAGATACCAGTCCGGCAATTGCACTATCCTCCTCTACTTCACAAATAATATTCGGTGTAATATTTTCTTGCTCAAACAGTGCATCAATAACTGGGCGCAACCCACTATTTTTATGAAAAAAGATAAACGGGTACGGAGCAACCTCTTGTAAAGAGACATGGTCATATTTAGCTAACGGATGATTTTTTTGAACAATTACTACTAGTTCTTGTTGCGCAAGTGGAGTAAATTCTATTTCTGTTTCATTTTCTATATAAGAACAAAACGCTAAATCAAATGTTTCATCTTTCAGCCCTTGTAACATTTTTCTCGTATCTCCTTGCGTAAAAGAGAAAGAAATATTTTGAAACTCTTCCTTTTTAGAAAATGATTCAATCATTTTTGGAACAAAATCGGTTCCTAATGTGTAAATAAATCCTAAATCAACAATACCAGTATAGGGATTTGTCAACTGATGTAGCTTCTTCTCTCCTTTCTCCAATTCCTCTAAAGCATTTTCTACATAAGTGAGAAACATCCGTCCATACTTCGTCAAATGAACATTTCTACCTTTCCTCTCAAATAAGTATGCGTCTAACTCTTTTTCTAATTCAGAAATAGCATGACTTAAGCTAGGTTGTGAAATAGCAAGTTCAGCTGCCGCCTGTGTGTAATGTTCTAGTCTTGCCAATGTTCTAAAATAGTAAAGTTGTCTTAATTTCACGAAATAACACTCCATTCATAGAAGTTTTCTATAGATAATGCGATAAAAAAGCATTAGATTATTATTGTTATAGGCGAATATAATAAAAGAGTAACGAAAACATGTGATTAATTTCACAATAAGAAATCATTTTTCAATATATGTAAAGTGAGTATATAACACACCAAAGTGAAAAACAATTCAAACTAGACGAAAAGCGGAATCGTCTCGCTAAGTTTGTGAAGAAGGTAACACTCTTCACAGCAAGCTAGCCGCTGACGCTAAATGAAGAACTGTGGGGGAAGGAACTACATGACAGGATATCAAAAAATTTTTGAACCGTTAACTGTGAAAAGGATGACTGTGAAAAACAGAATATTTATGCCGCCAATGGGCACAAATTTTGGTGGGGCATATGGAGAGTTCAAGGATGACCATATTAAGTATTATGAGCAACGTGCCAAAGGCGGAACTGGATTAATCACCATTGAAAATGCTTGTGTTGATTTTCCTTTAGGGTCTAATGGAACAACGCAAATTCGCCTTGATCATGACCGCTATATTCCAGCACTGTATAAATTAACAGAAACATTGCACAAACATGGCTCATGTGTTTCAATTCAAATCAACCATGCTGGAGCATCAGCAGCGCCAGATCGAATTGGCTGTCAACCAGTTTCAGCTTCGGAAGTTCCTTCGAAGACTGGCGGGACACTTCCAAGATCCCTAGACAAAGAAGAGATTTTAACTATTGTTGAAAAGTATGGGAAAGCTGCGAAACGAGCACAAATGGCTGGATTCGATGCAGTAGAAATTCACGCTGGTCATTCGTACTTACTTTGCCAATTTTTATCACCTATGTATAATAAACGAACAGACGAATTCGGCGGAAGCTATGAAAATAGAGCGCGATTAACCCGAATGGTAATCGACCGTATTCGTGCAGAAGTAGGACCATTCTTCCCAATTATTTTACGATTCAGTGCTGATGAGCTTGTGGAAGGTGGTAATACATTAGAAGACACATTAAAAATGTTAGAATATCTAAATGATGAAGTAGACATATTTAATGTATCAGCAGCCTTAAATGATTCACTACAATATCAAATTGATGAAATGAACCTACCTGATGGCTGGCGTTCATATATGGCAAAAGCAGTAAAAGAAAAGTTCAACAAACCGACGATGACAACTGGTAATATTAGAGACCCAAAAGTAGCAGAACAAATCCTAGCAGATGGACATGCTGACTTCATTGGAATCGGACGCGGTCTGATTGCTGAGCCTGGCTGGGTAACGAAAGTTCAAAACGGTCAAGCAGAAAGCATGAGAAAATGTATTTCTTGTAATATCGGTTGTGCTGACCACCGCATTCGATTAAATAGACCAATTAGATGTACGATTAACCCTGATTTAATCAATGATGAAGAATTTAAGCAACAACAAGTGAAGAAACCAACAAACGTTGTTGTCATCGGTGGAGGTACTGCTGGGTTAGAAGCAGCATGTACAGCAGCTGAAGTAGGTTGCGCAACTTATTTATTTGAAGCAAAATCTTATTTAGGTGGTCTTGCCAGCGAGATTTCAAGATTACCTGATAAAAAAAGAATTGCCGATTACCCTGCATATTTAGTAAAAAGAGCAAAAGGGTTGAACAACCTGACTATTTTTACAAACACAACAGCTGATATAGAAAAAATTGAGCAACTTCATCCTGATGTGGTTGTCAATGCAACAGGTTCTGTTCCATTATTACCACCTATTAACGGATTAATGGAACGTATAAATAAAGATGGCGAAAATATTTATTCCATCTTCTCTCTGTTGAATGATATGGAGAAATTTGCTAACCTTCCTGTAAAAGGAAAGAAAATAGCCGTTATTGGCGGTGGCGCAGTAGGGCTTGATGTAGTCGAGTACTTTGCGAAAAGAGAAGCTGATGTTTCTATCGTTGAAATGCAGAATGAATTAGGAAAAGACCTAGATATCATTACAAAATTGTCGATGATGAAAATGTTAAAGGACCACCATGTGGATGTTCATGTAAATACAACATTAATGGAAGTCACATCTAATCACTTTAAAGTAATGCATGAAGACAATCAATTCCATATTGATTTTGATTACGGGTTTGTCTGCTTAGGAATGAAACCAGAAAGACCGGTGTTACAAAATGTGCAAGAGCACTTCTTGAAGCAAGGTGTAGAAGTAATCAACATTGGTGATAGCCACCTAGCAAGAAAACTAATTGATGGTGCAAGGGAAGGCAGAAATATCCTTACTACATTAGAGAAAATAAACGCACTATAGTGTTGAAAAGGTTGTGAGAAGTAATTACTTTTTAATCACTTCTCACAATTTCAATATAATAATTTGTGAAAAAACAAACATAACAATGGGCTTGATGTCCTAAACAAAAAGGAGAATGAAAAATGGCAGAACGTATTACAGGCTACACAGAATTAATCGGATTAATGGCTACTCCAATCAGACATAGTTTATCACCGACTATGCATAATGAAGCATTTGCAAAGCTAGGATTAGACTATGCATATTTAGCTTTTGAAGTAGGCAATGAAGAATTAAAAGATGCTGTTCAAGCAATTCGTGCTCTTAAACTACGCGGCTCTAATGTATCAATGCCTAATAAAAAGCTGGTTTGTGAATACTTAGACAAACTATCACCAGCGGCAGAATTAGTAGGAGCTGTCAATACTGTTGTAAATGATAATGGTGTACTCACGGGGCATATTACTGATGGAACGGGCTTCATGCGTAGTTTGATAGAGGCAGATGTTGATGTTATCGGTAAAAAAATGACAATAGCTGGTGCTGGTGGCGCTGCAACTGCAATTTGTATTCAAGCAGCACTAGATGGTGTGAAAGAACTTGCTATCTTTAACCGCAAAGATGAGTTTTATGAAAATGCTGTGAGAACAGTTTCAATTATTAATGAAAAAACAGATTGTAAAGCAACATTATTCGATTTAGATGATACAGAGAGCTTACGTACAGAAATAGCTAATAGTGCAATTTTTGTTAACGGTACAGGAGTAGGGATGAAGCCACTTCAAGATGAAAGTGTTATTACAGACCCAACAATGCTTCGTCCAGAACTTGTTGTTGCAGACGTAGTCTATATTCCAAGAAAGACAAAATTATTAGAACTAGCTGAAGCACAAGGATGTAAAGCAATTAATGGTCTCGGTATGATGCTATGGCAGGGTGCAGCAGCATTTGAGCTTTGGACTGGAAAAGAAATGCCTGTTGAGTACATTAAAGAATTATTATTCTAATTTATTCTGCTTTTACGGGCAGATTGGAAAGAAAACTGCCCGTAAAACTTTCACTTTGTAGTAGCCTAATGAATTTGCATGAATAGAATAATATAAGGAGAAATGTGTAGTATGGTAGATAGATTACAGATACTACACTAAAAAAATAAAATGATCAAAACAATCACAAGTAGTAAATATTTTATCATGACCATAACCTTGTTCGTGTCGTTTTTCGCACATGGTATGGGTGGGATGATTATCTCACAAAATAGAAGTGCTCTTGAAGCACAATGGGCTGACCCTACCTTCTTCGGTACAGTTATGTCAGCAATAGGAATTGGACGTCTAGCTACTTTCTTTGTAGCAGGAAAGTTATCTGATGTTCTCGGGCGTAAGTTCTTCATCGTATTAGGAACTGTAGTCTATATTGTAGGGTTAGTAGGAATGGCCTACACAACTACTTTATCAGCAGCGGTAATTTGTGCTATCATGTTCGGGGCAGCTAATTCATTTTTAGATGTCGGTACTTATCCAGCATTAATTGAAGCATTCCCAGAAGATGCAAAAAAAGTGAATACAGCATTAGTTATTTTCATTCGTATTGCTCAATTATTATTACCTATCCTTATGTTAGGAGTATTCAGTGCTACAGGACTTGGAGTGAACTTTAGAATTTCCTTCTTCATGGTTGCTGCAATATTTGCCATAAATTTAATTTTAGTATTTACGGCAAAATTCCCTGATCACAAAGCAATTGCAGCTAAACAAAATATTGTAAATAATTCTGTGGCTGACAAAGGTGGAGTTAAATCATTATTTACAGTAGAAGGAATTGCTTTTATCGTTTACGGGTTCATTTCCATGGGAACCTTTATGATTATCCAACAATTCTCTAACCGCTTTGGTGAAGCAGCATTAAACATGAATCCTGATACAGCTAATTTTATTCCAACGTTCTTTGCAGTCGGTTCCATTGCAGGAGTAATTGCAGCAATTACCGCTCAAAGAAAATTTAAAGCAGTTGACATTATGGTTATTCTTACAGCTACTTCATTATTTGCAACCTTATTAGTTAGATTTTTCCCATCTGTTCCTACATTAATTATTGGAACAACGATAATAGGGTTTGCTGCGGCAGGCGGAGTGATGCAGATGGCCGTTACACTCATGACAGAAATGATTCCTTTAGGAAAAGGAGTGATTTCAGGAATATTTCTATCAATGGGAAGTTTAGCTTCAATATTTGTTCCTATGGCTGTCACAGCTATTGAAAACACTAACCAACTGAATGTAATGCTGTTTAACGCAGCATTAGCAGCAGTAGGACTTATTTGTGCTATCGTAATCAACATACGTTTTAAATCAATTGAGAGAGAGAAAGGGGTATAAAAATGATTCATACAGTTACAGTAAAAGACGTAGTTTTAGGACAAGGAGCACCAAAAATTTGTGTTCCTATGGTAGGAGAAACACTAGCTCAATTAAAAGAAGAAGCAGAATTCTTAAAGACAATTGACTTCGATATTGTCGAATGGCGTGTTGACTTTTTTGAGCATGTAGAAGATTTAGAAAAAGTGACAGAAGCAGCAAAAGAAATTCGCAGTATCCTTCCTGAGAAACCGATTCTCTTTACTTTCCGTTCTAAAAAAGAAGGTGGAGAAAAGGAAATCAGCCCGGAATCTTATATTTCATTAAATCAAGAAATGGCAAAAACTGGACTAGTAGATATCGTTGATGTAGAATTATTTACTGGCGAAGAATATGTGAAGAATGTCATCGAAGTGGCTCATAGCAATCAAGTACGTGTCGTTATTTCTAGCCATGACTTTGATAACACTCCAGAAAAAGAAGAAATTATCTCGCGTTTACGAAAAATGCAAGAACTAGGTGGAGACTTGCCAAAAATTGCTGTAATGCCTAATAGTGTAGCAGATGTGCTGACGTTATTAGATGCAACAAATACGATGAAAGAGCAATACGCGGATCGTCCGATTATTACAATGTCAATGGCTGGACAAGGTGTCATTAGTCGTTTGGCTGGAGAAATTTTTGGTTCTGCATTAACTTTCGGTGCGGCAAAGAAAGCTTCTGCACCAGGTCAAGTAGACGTTCTAGAGTTAAGAAAAGTATTGTCATTGTTACACAGCAATTTATCCTAACGAGCAGTAATACTACCGCTTAAGAACGAAAGACAGGTGAAGAAAGGGGCTATATCTGAGATATAGCCCTTGTAAATATTATGAAGCATACATCGAATATGTTAACAGCTCTAGCAATGTATATTAACTATACATTTCAAGGGGCAGCTTTAATTATTCTTGCCCAGAATATGTCTAGTCTCACTGTTCAATGGAACACTACTGAAAGTGGCGTAGCCTTTGTTATTTCTGCCATTGGTGTAGGAAGACTTGGATCTGTGCTCCTTTCAGGTAAATTATCAGATCGATATGGGAGAAAACCGCTTATTCTTGCTGGAATGGTTACCTATGCCGTTTTCTTTATAGGGATTTTATTTAGTACAAATATTTGGGTAGCCACTTTCTTTACTCTTTTCGCAGGAATAGGGAATGCTCTTCTGGATACAGGAACATATCCGGCCCTTGTAGAGATTTTTCCGCGAGCAAAGGGAACTGCTACTACATTATTAAGGACTTTTATTGCCATTGGACAATTTATTTTGCCACTGGTAGTAAGCTTTTTGATTATTCATGAACTATATTTCGGATTCTCATTCCTCCTGTTTGCTTCATTCGTGTTGTTTAATGTCATTTTTGTCATAAAAAGACCCTTTATTGACCATGAGAAGAACGGTAGTAGCCAAAATAATAGAGAATATACAAGAGTACATTTTGCTAATCCTCCTAAATTTAAAATTGAAGGAATTTGTTTAGTAGGTATTGGTTTTACTTCTCCAGCTACATTTAATATTATTACAACTTGGTTACCAACATATGCTCAGGAAGTAGCTGGAATGGACAAAGTAGATTCTCTAAGATTAATAAGTATTTACAGTCTCACTGCTTTTGTATCAATTATTATCACTTCGTACATGGTAAAAAAATTAGTGAATCCTGTCACAGTCATTTTCCTTTACTCATTAGTCTCGTTACTTGTATTGATTGCATTACAGATAAATCCATCACCTTTCATGACTCTCCTAGCAGCTATTTTCATTGGCTTTTTTGCTGCAGGTGGTATATTCCAGCTAGCTCTTGCGACTTTGTTAGAGTTATTCCCTGAAAACAAGGGTACCAAGACGGCAATGTCTTCCATGGCAGCTGCTATTTCCATTATGCTTATTCCTGCAATTACAGGTATGATTGTTAGTGTTGATATTTATCATGTCATGACATTCAATATTTTCATTACCGCGGTCGGTGTTGTTCTGGCTGGAATTGTGAAAATACGCTACCGTAAGCTCGTACCATGTAAAAGTATGAGAAAAATAGCTTAGAATAAAGAACAGGTTGTCTGAAAGGAGTATTTTCTCCATTTCCATACAACCTGCTCCTCTAAGAAACAATGAATGATAGATTCTCCCAAATTTGCATGATATAATTTCATTAGTAGAGCAAATATTTAAACAGAAAGGATGAGTTTTATGAATGAAACACTTCGCACCATTGCAAATCGTTACGCATGTCGTTCCTATGACAATCGTTTACCAGAAAAGGAAAAATTAGAAGCCATTGCTTTAGCTGCTGTCCAAGCTCCTAGTGCCCTAAACCGCCAGCCCTGGCAAGTTGTTGTTATTACAGATAAATCCTTTATTGAAGAAATGGATGCTGAAGGGATGCGTCTACTAGCTGAAGCTGAAGACCAATCTACCTATGAGCGATTCATGAGCCGTGGTGGCACATTGTATTACAATGCCCCTTGTATGTTTCTCGTTTTTAAAAAACCAGGTACTGATATGGACAGTGGTATTGTCAGTGCAAATATTTCCTTGGCAGCTACTTCACTGGGTCTTGGTAGCGTTATTTGTGCAATGGCCGCCCTTCCTTTCACAGGATCAAAAGGAGATTCATTCAAAAAGAAAATCGGTTTGCCGGATGGATGGGAATTTGGAATCTCTGTTCTCGTTGGTTATCCAATAGGAACGGGTACACCACACGAACCGGACACTACAAAGATACGTTTTATTGAATAAACAAGAGGCACACTCCACGGAAAATCTATGAAAAAATCTTCTCACTAGTCAAAAAGCCCCGTGAAGTTTATTAACTGATGTTCAAAACTTTCATGGGGTTATCATTGTTTTCTCCATATTGAATTTCCCTTCCACTATGTTATAATTTAATTTGGGATTTTTAGTTAGTTATATCAAAAGAAAGAAGAGGACTACGTTCATATGACAATGGTTGGTTTAATACTTATTCCAGTTATTTTTGGAGTCATTCTGTATAAGGTGCCCCCTAAATTTGGAAAAGTATTATTGATGCTTGTACAATTATATTTAAGTATTCACGCGATTTATTTGTTTTTAAAAAGTAAGGCTGGTGAACCGCTGTTTGAAATTTTAGGTGGCGAAGACCATGTCTTGTATATCGGGTTGCGAGGGGATAGAATTGCTCTTGTTTTTGCATGTCTGACAGTCTTCCTATTTACTGTCACTTTTATCTATTCTCTAAACGATACATTTTTTGATAATAAGTTTATGTTGTTGTTCCTCATTCTAGAAGGGTTATTAATAGGGATATTTTTGTCAGATGATTTATTCAATCTATTCATCTTGATGGAAGTTGCGACAATCGTTGTCTCTATCTTAATCATGTTAAAGAAAGAAGGACGCGCTGTTTTTGATGGGCTATTTTATTTAATTACACAAATTATTTCTATGATGTTTTTCCTGTTTGGTATTGCCTACATATACAAAATATTTGGCGTGTTATCTATAGAGGAAATAATTAACATTATGATGTCTGTGGATGTTCCAAGTGAGACACTCATTTTACCATTTAGCCTTCTAATGACAGGCATCTGTATCAAATGTGGATTTTTCCCATTGTTCAACTGGTTGCCTCGTGCCCACGGAACTCCAAGTGCTCCACCGGCAGTGTCGGCAATTCTTTCAGGCCTATTTGTAAAATGTGGGTTATTTCTGTTTATCCGCTTAAACGACCTCTTTTATCCAGTGCTAGACTTCTCACGTTTTTTCTTGATTATTGCTATCATAACTGGAATCATCGGATTTTCGAAAGCTTTGGCACAAAAGGATATGAAATTAATTTTGGCATATAGTACTGTTTCGCAAGTAGGTCTGATTGCTGTTGGATTAACTAGTTCCAATGATGTAGCTTTCTGGGGAAGTATTTATCACATCCTCAACCATGCTGTTTTTAAATCCTTACTGTTTTTAATTGTCGGGATGATTATGAAGGAATATAACACGCGAAATATATATGAAGTCCGTGGACTATGGAAAAGGATGCCTCTTGTTGCTACTGCTACCTTGTTGGCTGTTTTAGGAATTACTGGTGCCCCGCTATTTAACGGCAGTATGTCAAAATATTGGATACTTGCAGGACATGGTGGTTCAGTAGTTGAGGCAGCTATATGGATTATCAATACAGGAACGATGCTTACATTTGTTAAGTTCTCAACAATCCTTTTCGGTAAAAGTGATAAAAAAGCAACAGCTGATCGTTTGAAAACAGGTGTATCCTTGTTTCTGGGCATTATCTGCTTCTTAGGTGGGATTTTTAGCTCGCAGATCGTTCAATATTTATTTGATGTAAATTTATCGTTTAGTGTATCGGATTATCTGTTCAAAGGATTGCTTTATGTTGTTACATTGGTTGGTTGTATTATTTTTTATCGATTTGTCGTTTCCAAATCGAAATTATTACCAGCACTTGGACAACGTTCCCAAACATTGCCACGAAGCAATTTTGTACTACTGCTTTATTTTCTATCCATGGTTGTTTATGGCATTATTTTCTAATAAAAAGGATTGGGCACAAACCGCCCAATCCTTTTTATTAGAAAATATATTTGGGATTCTGCATTCTAACCTAGCAACACTGCGTCATCCTCTAGTTCTGTTCCGCTGTTTTGTTTGAAAAGATGTACTAGTTCTTCTACTGTTGCCTGCTCTTTTTCTTCTTTTGAAAGGTCAACGACGATTTTTCCTTTATGAAGCATGATGAGACGATTTCCATAGCGCAGGGCATCTTGCATATTATGGGTAATCATGAACGTTGTTAATTTCTGTTCAGTTACTATTCTATCTGTTAAGTGCAATACTTGTGCTGCTGTTTTTGGGTCAAGGGCAGCAGTGTGCTCATCTAGTAACAACAGCTGGGGTTGAACCATTGTTGCCATTAATAAAGTGAGCGCTTGACGTTGTCCACCTGATAGTAGACCCATATCCATTTTCATTCTGTCTTCTAAACCAAGCTCCAATAGTTTCACTTGCTCGTAAAAAAACTTGCGGTCCTGTTGGGAGCTACCAAATTTCAACGTGCGACGTTGTCCTCGCTTCATGGCAATTGCCAAATTCTCTTCAATCGTCATACGAGTTGCAGTTCCCATTCTCGGATCTTGAAAGACACGACCGATGAGATTGGCGCGCTTATGTTCACTTTTATTGGTAACATCTACACCACCAACTTCAATTTTTCCCTCATCTACGAGAAATGTTCCTGCAATGCTGTTGAGTAAGGTTGATTTCCCAGCCCCATTTCCACCAATTACCGTAATGAAATCACCAGCTTGTGCAGAGAAATCTACACCTTTTAGCACATGGTTCTCATTGATTGTTCCTTTTTCAAATGTCAGGTGAATATTCTTTAGTTTCAATGCTTCTGTCATTTTACACCCCTACCTTTCCAATACGCTTTTGCAATTTCTCTTTGATTGTCGGTGAAGATAACACGATAGCTAAAATAATCGCTGAAATCAATCGTAAATCATTTGGATTCATGTTTAGATTAATTGCTAGTGCGATAACCATGCGGTAAATAACTGAACCCAGCACGACACACATTAATCGTTTGGCAATGGTAAGATTTCCAAATAAAACTTCGCCGATTGTAACGGATGCTAAACCAATAACGATTGTTCCCACACCCATGGAAATATCAGCAAAACCATTGTTTTGGGCAACTAGCGCGCCGGAAAAAGCAATCATTCCATTGGAAATAATCAAACCTAGCATTTTCATTGTATCTGTGTTTACACCTTGAGCTCGAGTCATTTGCTCATTGTCCCCTGTCGCTCTTAATACGTAGCCGATTTCT
>DAIDKD010000067.1 GCA_027451065.1 Bacillaceae bacterium
CCCTTGAACAACTTTACCATTTGTAATAATACCACCACCGACACCTGTTCCTAACGTGACACACACTACATCTTTGGCACCATTCCCAGCACCCTTCCACATCTCTCCTACAGCGGCAACATTGGCATCATTATCGGCAACTGTAGGAAGTCCTGTTTTCTCCTCTAATAAAGCCTTAAGGGGATAGTTTTCCCAACCAATATTTACTGCTGTATAAATAAGACCGGTTTCTGATTCAAATGGACCTGGAGCACCTACACCGATTCCTACAAATTGCTCTTTCGCTAGTCCTAGTTCAGAAATTTTATCATCAATCGCTTTGGCAATGTCATCAACGACATTTATTCCACCATCTGTTTTATCAGTTGGGATTTCCCACTTGCAAATAAACTCCCCATCCATATCCAAAAATCCAATTTTTACTGTTGTACCACCAATATCCAGCCCTACTAAAATTTTCTCCATTATTTCTCCTCCATTATTTCCTTATTTTTATTTTCCTGAAGAATTTTCATTGACAACTCATACAAATCATCATCAATAATTTGCACATGATGCAATTCCCTCATTTCTTCTTTCATTAAGAGCAAATCTGCATCACGGTTTCCGGTATAGATAATCGTACCAAACCGCTTTAAAAATTGCTGAACATCATAAACCGTCCGCACAGAAACTTCCCCCAATCAAAAACTTGATTACGTACTATCTCCAGTATGCTTTTTTCTATGTTTCCTTTGAGCAGGGGTTCGTAAAATTGCCGCCATTACAAAGCCACCAATTAACCCACCTATATGTCCTGCGTTATCCACATTAGATACTAGGAGACCAAAAACAAGGTTAATCCCAATAATTGTCAATACATTGGTTACCAATTCTTTGGAAAGAACATCTCTATGAACGATTCCAACGTATAATAATGCACCAAAACAACCAAAAATCGCTCCTGATGCACCAGCTGCAACAGCATCATTTAATAAAAAACTTAGAAAAACCCCTGTCACTCCTGAAATGATATAAAGGAAAAAAAACTTAGTTGAACCAAAAATTTTTTCAACTTGTGACCCAATATAATATAAGGCAACACTATTCATTAACAAGTGTAACAGACCAATATGTAAAAAGATTGGGGTAATAAGTCTCCACCATTGCCCTTCAGATATATAGGGGTTAAACTTGGCACCAAATCTAATTAATGTAGCAACATTTTCGCTACCTCCATTGAATTCCATTATCAAAAACATGATAATTTGGATACCTAAAAAGATGTAGGTCAAAAACGGCTTTCCGTTTTCCACAATATTGCGTTGCGCTTCCCTTTTTTTTGTCAAGTAAACAGACAAACTATTCATAATATAAGGTGTGCCTGCATCTATTAGCTGTCTAACAAGAAGAATATCCGCTTCTGTATCTAGACCATATAGCCCTAAAATTTCCAATTCTTTTGTTTGACAACTGAACGCATCAATTACATGTGTTTCTACTTGACCAAGTTGCTGGACTGCAGGTGTTCGTGTGCTCTCTATCGTCTCAAAGTAATCATCAATAGGTAGTTGTTCGGTAAAATAAGTATTTAAAAACTTTTTTGATTTTGGCATTCGTTTACGTTGCAATTGTTCATACATTCCGTATGTACGAAATAAATCATTTTTTAACCAAATGCTAAAATTTATGTTCTCCCTTTTCAAACGAACAGTTTCTTTCATATTTGTTAGCCATACTTCTGTGCGATCTTGTGATATAGATACAAGTTCATAATTTTTATGAGAAACCAATACATGAGCAATTGCCCAAAAAAAAGTATTTTGCCGTTCTTCCAAAGCATCACATCCTCTCAAATATCCCTTATATTATAACACAAATCCCCCCGACTGACTTATGGTTCATCAAGAACATCACGATAAACGCATGAAGAAATTTCCTTTATCTAGAGAATCCGCCATATTTTTATTTGAATTTTCAGAAATATCTTTCTGTGCTAGTTGAAGTATAACGGGTATAATAGTGGGAGAAATCTGTTGAAAGGCGGAAGACCTTTCCCCCACTACTCAAAAAATCCAAGCAAATCCGACAAAACCTTACATTTACTGGTTTCATCATGATTTACTTGGATTTGCTTACTTATCATCACAATTATAGTACTGGTGCCATCGTTTCTTTCAGAACTTTTACTGAGTGATTCATTTTTTCCTTCTCCTCAGCAGACAATTCTAGTTCAATAATCTCGCGAATTCCTTGACGGTTAATAATTGCTGGAACACCGATATATACGTCACTATGCCCATACTCTCCATTTAAGTATGCTGCAACAGTTTGAATACTATTTTCATCTTTTAAAATGGCTTTTACTAAACGTGTTAACCCCATTCCGATTCCGAAATGTGTCGCCCCTTTTCGTTCAATAATATCGTAAGCTGCATCCCGTACATTTACAAAGATATCATCTAGATCACTTTTTTTGTAGCTCGGATGACCATCCATGTACTTCGCTAGTGATTTTGTTCCAATGAATGCATGACTCCAAACTGGAAATTCAGTATCCCCATGTTCTCCCATAATATAGGCATGGACATTACGAGAATCTATTCCAAAGTAATTTCCTAACATATAGCGGAATCGCCCTGTATCTAAAATAGTACCAGAACCAATTACCTGTTCCTTCGGTAGACCGGAGTACTTCCAAGTTACATAAGTCAAAATGTCCACGGGATTAGATGCAATGACAAAAATTCCATTAAAGCCAGAATTCATTATCTCGCCGATCATGCTTTTAAAGATTTTCGCATTTTTTTCTACTAAATCTAAGCGTGTTTCACCTGGTTTTTGTGGTGCACCAGCAGTGATAACAACAACATCAGCATATCCGCAATCAGCATAACTACCTTTCCAAATTTTTGTACTACTTGAAGCAAATGGTACCCCGTGATTTAAATCCATTGCTTCCCCTTCTGCCTTTTTCTCATTAATATCTATCAATACTAGCTCTTCCGTTATCCCTTGGTTCAACATCGCATAAGCAAAGCTCGTACCAACGGCTCCTGTACCTACTAATACTACACGACCAATATCTTCTCTCATCATTTTTAAACACTCTCCCATCTATTTCTTTATTTCATAATATCATCTTTTGCATTTGTTTTTATACATATTATTTTTCATTTTTGTGACATTTTCACTTAGGAAAATAAGAGTCTGTCCGAAAAGAAAAAAGCAAGGCAAAATAATCAAAGAGATTGATCATTTTGCCTTGCTTTTATACCCGATTCTTACTTTGTTTCACGGTGTAATGTTACTTTTTTCAATCTTGGGCAATATTTTTTAAGCTCAAGACGATCTGGGTTATTACGTTTATTTTTTTTAGAGATGTAGTTACGATCACCACATTCAGTACAAGCTAATGTAATATTTACGCGCATTTTATTTCCCTCCAAACACTATATCTTCATTACATACTCAGATATTATATCACTTCCCTTTGATAATTTCCACTTTTTTTTAGACAGAAAAATTGTTAGCTATTATTATGGAAGAAATAGATTCTTCTTCCATTTTTCCAGCCAGTATATCCTCTTTCCCTTTTTCATAACGCAACAATGTTCCGATATCTAACCAATAACCATCCATCACATATCCATAGATAACTTGCTTTTTCGATAACAAATAAGGAATAATGTGATTTCCAAAGTCACTGAATCTTTCTGGTTCAATATACGTACATATCTGTGGCTCAAGAATATAAATGCCTGTATTTATGTGATTTGAAGACGTTTTCTTTTTTGGTTTTTCTACAAATCCAGTCACCTTTCCCTCAGGAGTAATTGTAACGACACCGAAATCCTTGGTTATTTCTTCCCTTTTCATTATGATTGTCATGATATGATGGTGACTTGTATGAAACAAGTAAGCTTCAATTAAATTCGTATTGGTTAAAATATCTCCACTTATTACGATGCACGTTTCGTCAAAAAATGATTCTATCGCTTTGACACTTCCTGCTGTTCCCAATGGGGGATTGTCCCAAAAATAATGTAGCTTCACTCCGAATTGCTCACCATTTCCAAAATAAGATTGAATCATCTCCCCTTTATAATGAATAAGTATTGCAATTTCCGTTACCTCGTATTTTTTCAATAGCTGAATTGTATATTCCATAATCGGCTTGTTTACAATCGGTATCTTCGGCTTTGGTCGATAGTTAGTCAATGGCTGCAGTCTCGTTCCTCTTCCACCTGCTAGAATAATTCCCTTCATTACTGACACCTCCTACTATAACAATTCTCTCAGACTTGCCCCATTCCTTCATAAAAATAAATTTTTTGATTATTCTTTCCCCCAAAAAAAGGATGTGACGTTTTGAGTAGTATACCCAGAACATCACATCCCGATTTTTTAGTCATTTAGCATATAGTGTTTCCCTTTTACAAGGTACAAAGTATTTTCACCAATATTTGTCGAGTAATCTCCTAAGCGCTCTAAATGACGAGCAATGTAAGCGAATTGGACAATTTGTTTTAACGCATCTTGATCTGTTGGTATTTCAGCAGCAAACTCAATAGATGCTTTTTTAAATAAGTCGTCTACTTCATCATCCATTTCGGCAATTTGCTTTGCCAATGCAACATCTTCTTCAATATATGACTGCAAAGATACCTTCAACATCTCTTGTACTTTCGTATGCATTTCTACAAGAGTATCAACAGGTAACATAGTCTCATTGTTTCCAATTCGAATCGTCGCTTTCGCAATATTCACTGCAAAGTCAGCCATTCTCTCTAAAGTAGCTGCTACCTTAATGCTTGTGACAATTTTACGCAAATCAACAGCTACTGGCTGTTGTCTTGTTAGTAATAAAATTGCAAAATCATCTATTTCTTCTGCTAGATCATCAGGAATAGAATCATCCTCAAGAACTTCTAAGGCTTTTTCAATATCCTTGTTGACAAATGCGTCCATCGATTCTGTCAATGCTTTACTTGTTACCTTTCCTAAAGTCATTAACAACTCCTGTAGTTTTTGTAAATCTACTTCAAACCTTTCACGAATGGCCAAAAACCTTCAACCTCCTTATTTGCAAGCGGAGTGAGGCAATTTACTTTTTCTCATTCTACTTGCATATTCTTATTTATACACTTTACCCGAATCTTCCTGTTATATAGTCTTCCGTTCGTTTGTCTGTTGGTGTGGAGAATAGTTTATTTGTATCAGTATATTCTATCACTTCTCCATTTAGGAAAAAGGCGGTTTTATCAGAAATCCGTGCTGCTTGCTGCATGTTATGTGTAACAATGACAATACTATAATCTCGCTTCAATTCATGAACTAACTCTTCTACTTTTAATGTAGAAATTGGGTCTAGGGCTGAAGTTGGCTCATCCATGAGAATAACGTCTGGCTCTACTGCTAAACATCTTGCAATACATAGACGTTGCTGCTGTCCACCTGATAATCCCATGGCACTATCATGTAATCTATCTTTTAAATCATCCCAAATTGCAGCACCACGTAAGCTTTTTTCCACAATTTCATCTAATTTTTTCTTATCTCTCATACCATGAATTTTCGGACCATATGCAACATTTTCATAAATTGATTTAGGAAATGGATTTGGTTTTTGGAATACCATCCCTACAGAAGTACGTAACTCTTCCACTGGAAAAGATTTATCAAAAATATTGTTGCCGCGATATTTAATTTTTCCAGCAGTCCGAACAATCGGTACTAATTCTACCATACGATTTAATGTTTTTAAATATGTCGACTTTCCGCAACCACTAGGACCAATAATAGCAGTTACTTCATTTTCATAAATATCTAAGTTTATATCTTTTAATGCATGGCCATCTCCATACCAAAGATTTAAATTTTCCGTTTGATATACAATCGATTTATTATTTGTTTGCTCTGCCGCTTGCATTACTGTTTCCTCCTAGCCAACTTTTTTCGTGCTTCTCTTTTTCCCTGTAAAGCGATTGTGTAAGATTGTTGCTAAAAAGCGTGCTAAAATATTGAAGACAATTACCATGATAATGAGAACTGCTGCTGCTCGTGTCGCAATAGACGTGGCATCTGGTGCAATTCCCTCTGAATTCAACTTCCAAATATGAACAGCTAACGTTTCTGCAGGTCGAAAAATATTAAATGGATTCACAGGACTAGTAATATCTGCTGCCATATTTAATTTTGGTGTTGTTAATCCCGCTGTAAAAAGCAATGCTGCAGCTTCACCAAATACTCTGCCTGCAGTCAAAATAACACCTGTGATAATTTGCGGTATCGCTGTCGGAATCACTATTTTCACAATGGTTTGCCACTTTGTTGCACCTAATCCGAGACTTGCCTCTTTAATAGCAGGTGATACATTACTAATTGCCGTCTCGCACACACGGGTTAAGTTAGGTAAATTTAAAATTGTCAAAACCAATGCACCGGCGAATAATGTGTATCCCCACCCTGTCATCGTAACAAAAACTAGTAACCCGAATAAACCTACAACAATTGACGGTAAAGAAGCCATTGTTTCTATACATAAACGAATAAACTCAAGAAATTTCCCTTGCTTTGCATATTCAGACAAGTAGATTCCTGCTCCAAGACCTAAAGGCAATGAAATCAATAGTGTCAAGACTAACAAATAGAAAGAATTGAATAACTGTGCCCCAATTCCCCCACCGGCTTGTGTGTTACTTGATGCCCCTGTTAAAAAGTTAATATCCCAAAAGCCCCAACCTTCTTTTATAATGTTCCAAATCAAGAATATTAAGAGTACCAACGTCAATCCGCTAATCCCATATAATATTCCCGTCCAAACACTGTTCCATCTTCTTGCCTTGGCTACATTTTTCATCATTTTCCACCTCTACTTCCTATCACTCTAATAATAAGAATAAATAGAAAGGACATCATCAATAAAACCATTGCCAGTGTCCACAAAACATTATTCCAGGATGTTCCATTTATAGTAGTAGTCATGTCCATTGCCAAAATTCCTGTTAAAGTTGTTGTTGGACTGTACAAACCACTTGGTAGCTTTAAGGCATTACCAATTACCATTTGAACTGCCAATGCTTCTCCAAAACCCCTTGCTAATCCTAAAACAACTCCTGTTAAAACACCTTTTTTCGCTGCTGGCAATAAGACTCTACTAATAGCTTGCCAACGTGTAGATCCTAATCCATAGGATGCTTCAATATACTCTTGAGGCAAAGAACCGAAAGCGTCAGAAGCAATCGTTGTTATTGTAGGTAAAATCATAATACTTAACACAATAATCGCTGCCAACAAACTAAAACCAATCCCGCCAAATTGCTCACGTAATAATGGTAATAGAATTGTTACCCCTAGTAATCCATATACAACAGAAGGTATCCCTACAAAAAGCTCTAAAGCTGGTTTCAGAACCTTCGAACCGAAAGTTGGGGCGATATAATTAATAAAAATCGCCAGCATGATTGCAATTGGTGCACTAATAAGTACGGCTCCCCCAGACACAAGTGTGGAACCTACTATAAAAATAAGTGCTCCATATGTTGGCTCATCTCCACTTGGATTCCAATCAAAAGAAGTAAATACTTCACTTATTGAAATACCACTTTGTGTAAATGACTGGATTCCCCTTCCACAAATAAAAATGATAATTGCCAACGTAATAAACACAATCAACATGCCACAAAATGTAACTAATGATTTCCCGATTAGCTCATTTTTTAGATAGCTTTTCTTTTTTTGTCCGTTCATCTCTATCCACCCTCTGCATTTGGTTATGATTCCATACATAACTTCTTTTCTTTACTGAAATTGACTCATGGAGATATAACCCATTTTTTCTACAATATCGGCAAATTCTTCACCTTGAATATATTCAATAAAAGATGCAGCTGCACCAGTTGGTTCTCCTTGGGTAATCATATATTGATAACCCCAAAATGGATAATCACCGGAAAGAACATTTTCTGTCGTTGCTTCAACATCATTAATAGCAAGTGTTTTTAACACTCCCTCTTTATCACCTGTTAAATAAGACATGGCCAGATAACTGATTGCACCAGATGTTGCATTTACTGCTTGCTCAACAGCCCCATTCGATTCTTGGATTGTTCCAACTGAATCATTCACAGCTACATCCTGCATCACTGACTCAGAAAATACGACCCTTGTACCTGAAGAAGCTGGTCTATTTATTACTTGGATAGCTAAATCATCTCCGCCAACTTCACTCCAATTTGTTATTTCACCTGAAAAAATACCCTTAATTTCTTCAATTTCTAAAGAATCTATGTTCACATCTTCATTGACAACAAGAGAGAATTTAAGAGCAGCTACTTTCGTATCAACCAAGTTGTAGCTATCGTCTTCTAATTTCATTGCAGATGGAATATCAGACATTCCTATCCCAACAGCATTAGATGCTACTTGGTTAATCCCTGTCCCACTTCCACCGCCTTGTACCATAATTGACAAGTTAGGGTTGAATTCCATGAACTCATTTGCTGCTTCTTCAACAAGAGGCTGAAGTGCAGTTGAGCCCGCCACTGAAATAGAACCAGAATATGTACCATCACTATTTTCAACAGGAGTTTGATTACCGCAACCAGTTATGATTCCTACTGCTAAAACCATTGCCCCTATAAACGATATCTTTTTCTTCATCTTTTTCCTCCATGTCACTTTTATCACTATATTTTCTATTATGACATGACTAAGTATAACTGACAAATTTTAAGAAAATATAGAAGAAAAGTAAAGTTTTTGTAAATTTTTTCTCCGGGTGTGTGCTCTGGGCAAAAACTCCCATAGCACACACCCGGAGAAAAAATAGACCTAACATGTGAAGTGTTCACCTCACATGTTAGGTCTACTCTACTCTAAATATCAATTGCTACATCTGTTTATTTTTCGTCATGTGCTACTAGCGATACTTTTTTCACTTTACTCCTCTGCACTACTTTCGTCACTTGAATCGTCTGAATCGTCTGTTCCGTTTTGCAGATTAAAATAAGCATCTAGTGCTTCTCGAGCAATTTGCTTACTAGTAGGGGAATCGATTTTCACCCAAGGTGTCATAACGGAAATGGCAACTTCCGGATTTTCATATGGTGCATAAGCAATCATTGTCGAGTTTTCTACATCTTTCCCATTTGCTCTTGCTTGGGCAGTCCCTGTTTTGCCTGCTGCTGTATAGTCAGCATTGGCAAAATAGGAATATGCTGTCCCACCACTTTGCATGACCATTCGAAAGCCTGTTTGAATTCTCTTAATCCATTCGTCTTTCATCTCCACTTTATTTAAAACAACAGGCGAAACTTCTTCGACAATTTCGTCTGGTTCTCCGTCAGTTCCTGGTTCAGTGACTGCCTTGATAATCTGCGGCTTCATACGATAACCGCCATTTGCAATTGTGGATACATATTGTGCCAATTGCATGGCTGTGTAAGTATCATACTGTCCGATAGAAAAGTTTAACGCTTGACTTACATCAGGCTTTCCGATATATCCTTCTGTCTCATTTGCCAGATCAATTCCTGTCAGTACTCCTAGGCCAAACTGGTTGAAATAATAACGTAAATCATAAATTAAATCACTTTTTAAACTAAGTCCTTGACCACTGACATACGTTCCACCACCCATAGCTATGGCAGATTTCATCATATATACGTTAGAAGATTTTTGCAACGCTGTTAAATCATTAATACTACCCATCGTTTTATAGGAACCGATTGATGCTGGCTGTCCTTTGACTATAAGCCTTTCATCAAGGATAATTTGCCCAGGTGTTGTAGCACCACTTTGCCATGCAGATAATAGTGTGGCACCTTTCACAGAGGAACCAGCCTCATGAGCAGATGAAATAGTCCCTAAAGCATAGTCTTGCATCTCTTTTTTCCCTGTTTCTTCATCAGTGACAATTTGCTTTCCGACCATGGCTAATACTTCACCAGTGTTAGGATCCATCATCACAACAAAAGCCCGGTCAGCTGTAGAACTTGCACTATTGGCTGACCATAATTTTTCCTCAACAATGGCTTCTAATTCTTGCTGCAACTCAATATCCATTGTCAATATTAAATTTTCACCACTTTTTCCTTCGTAAAGGACGGAATAGTCAGTGATATTTCCATCATCGTCTTTACTTACTTCCATGACTTTATCTGTTCCATGAAGGACATCTTCATACGCTTCTTCAATATAGCTAGTGCCTACTCGATCATTACGGCTATAGCCGCGAACTAAGTAATAATTGAGTTTGTCACTTGGTAGACCTTCATCAGCACTAGAAACTTTTCCTAATACTGTACGTAAGGTGCTTTCATAAGGATACATTCTCTCCCAATCTATTATTGCATCAACACCTGGTAACTCCTCTACATACTCACTTACTTTCGCAAATTCTGCTTTGGTGACCCCTTCTTTTTCATCATCACTATTTCCACTTTTGATGGTCATTGTTGAATTGACAGAACCACTGCTCATTTTCGCATAAATTGCCAATACGTTTAAATCAAATTCAGTTAACGATTCAATATCAGCTTTAGTGATTCTATCTAATTGCTCTTGGTAAATTTCTTTACTAATCTCCGAATCACTTTTTTCCTCTTCTTCACCTTTTGCTGCTATTGAAGCTTGTTCCTCTTTGGAAACAAGCTCCTTTGCCTCATCTGGATGCAGCGTAATCCAGTAATCTTTTTTATCTCGATCTTTCAAGCTAGAGGTATCCATAACAATTAATTCAGCTAATTTCTCAGCTACTCCTTGCATGTCATTTGCTGAAACACTATCACTGCGAGTATAGGTAATTGTACGCTGGGGATAATTGCCAACAACAATATTGTTGTTTCGATCGTAAATTACTCCCCTTGGCACTGATTGGGTTACCGTATTACTTGCCTGATTTACTGCTTGGGTCTCATATTCTTCCCCTTTTACTATTTGTGTATAGCCTAAACGGAGAATTAGTGCTGAAAAAAGCAAAAAGATGAACAAAAACAAAATATTTATTCTGATTGGAAGATTACTTTTCTTTTTTTCTTTCTTTTTTGTTTTCTTATGAAACTTGATCATCCTCATCCCCCCCATCAGTTTCGGTTTCTGATTCTGACGTATTTTCTTGTAACTCGAAAAAGGCATCCAATACTGCCCGACCAATTCTTTGACTAGAACTGCCGGCTCTTATCTCCATAAAAGGTACGACGACAGATATTGCTACTTCTGGATTATCAAATGGTGCATAAGCAACCAACGTTTGATTAATAAGGTCTCTTCCGTTATGACGAACCTCTGCTGTACCAGTTTTTCCTGCAGGATTAAAAGGTGCATTCCCAAACGTACCAACAGCTGTTCCGACACCAGGTCTTTGCATAACTTGGCGATGACCTTCTTGGATACGTTCAATCCACTCAGGTTCCGCGTTAACTCTATTTAATATAGTCGGCGTCGTTTCTTTGATAATTCTTCCTGTGCCGTCCATATCTGAAGTTGGCTCTCTCACTTCTTTTAAAATTTGTGGTTGAACACGATAACCATCATTAGCAATTGTTGACATAAACTGAGCTAGTTGCAGAGGTGTATACGTATCAAATTGTCCAATCCCAAAGTGAAGCAATTGTCCTGGTCTTTCAACCCGTCCAATCTGTCCTGATGATTCATTTGGCAAACCAAGACCTGTAGGCACACCTAAACCAAATTGTCCAAAATAATAACGCATGTCATCAATTAGATTTAGATTTAATCTTAACGGACCATTAGGAACATATGTGGCTCCACCCATCGCCATAATCGACCTCCACATATATACGTTGGAGGAAGCTGCCAAAGCATATAAGTCATCAATATTTCCCATTCTTCTCCAAGAGCCCATTGACGGTGTACCTCTAAAGTGCAGTGGCGAATCTAAAAAGACTTGCCTAGGTGCTGTAGCTCCAGATTCCCATGCCATTAATAAGGTAGCCCCCTTAATTGATGATCCTACTGCATAAGTTGTCGTGAATGTACCTAAGGCAAAGTCACGCATTTCCAGTTCGCCTGTGCTTTCATTTCTTACTAATTGCTTTCCTACCAACGATAATATATCACCGGTCTGCGGATCCATCATTACGACGAAAGCTCGGTCAGCTTCTGGATTCTGCCCTCGAATCGACCGTAATTCATCTTCCACAATTTCTTCTACTCTCTGTTGCAACTCCACATCAAGAGTGAGTACTAAATCATTCCCACGTTCACCTTCTCTGAGAATCGTAGAACCAATAATACTTCCATTATCATCCACATCTACTTCTAATTGCCTCGGTGTACCTCGAAGCAACCCTTCAAAAACCTGCTCAATATAACTAGTACCTACTCGGTCATTTCTGTTATATCCACGAACTAAAAAATAGTCAATTCGATCGCCAGGTAAACCTTCACTACTAGTAGAAACATTTCCTAATATTGTGCGTAATGTACTTCCAAATGGATAGGATCTTTGCCAATCCATTTTTGTTTGAACACCTGGTAAATCCCGCAAGCGTTCCGTAACTCTAGCAAATTCCTCGTCTGTTACATAGTTTTCCTCATCTCTCGTAGTACTACCGCTCTTAATCGTTTGCGGCGTCCCCCTCGTTCCACCGACCATTATGTTAAAAATTGTCATCACTTGTATATCGTGGTCAGTTAGTTCATCCAGCATTTCCGAAGTAATCCGTTCAAGTTGAAGCTGATAAATTTCATTATTTATCTCCCTTGTCGTCCTTTCTTCTTCTTCACCGGCTGCTCTTATTGCTTGTTGCTCTTCTTCTGAAACAAGATCTCTCGCTTCTTCTGGATTTCTTACCATCCAAAAATCTCTTTTGTCTCGTTCTCTTACATTAGAGACATCTACTTCAATTAACTCAGCCAA
>DAIDKD010000068.1 GCA_027451065.1 Bacillaceae bacterium
AATGGAAGAGATGCCTTTGGTGCTTTTTCTCGGGAAGTCATCTATTTCTTCCAACCCCCGTTCAACAATCGGCACACATACAGGCATTTTTAAAGAGATTCGTGTCGCTCTTGCTGAAAAATTTCTCCTTTCTCCAGAAGTGTTCTCGTTTAATAATGCACTAGGATGGTGTCCGGCTTGTAAAGGACGTGGAATGAATAAAAATATTGAGTGTCCAAAGTGTAAGGGACAGCGCTATAACCAAGAAATGTTGGAGTATACTATTGAATTATCTGAACAACCACATAACATTGCTGATATCAATAATTTAAGTGTGGAAACCATTCTTTCTCTGGCAGATGTTTTACATATTAGTGAAGAAAAGCGACATATTCTTGAAAATATTATTAATATGAACATTGGTTACTTAACCTTAAATCGTATTATGGGTACATTGTCAGGCGGTGAGTTAACCCGGCTGTATTTAGCGGAATTTATGGCAACAAGTGAAAACACAGTGATTATCATTGATGAAATCTCCGTTGGTCTTGACCACGAAACATTAGTAGTCATTTTAGAACAGATTAAAAAATTAGGTGTAAAAAATCAAATTTGGCTCATTGATCATTCAGATACAGTGTTGGATACAGCAGATGACCAGTTATTCTTTGGACCTGGCAGCGGGAAATACGGCGGAAAAATTGTGGAAGAATCACCACGCCCGCAACCGATTTACCTGGAACGAAATCAAGAGCTTCCTACAGAATACTATCAATTTCAAAATTTATATTGCCGTAATATTCAAATGGAAGAAATCCAAATTCCTAAAAATAGACTGGTAACAGTAACAGGTGAGTCTGGATGTGGGAAATCCACACTTGTCAATACGTGTATCGCCGAGAATTTTCTGAAGCGATATCCAAAAGATAAACTAGTCATGGTCGGACAAGACCGCAACCAATCAATTACCAGCCGCTCCACTGTCGCAACATTTCTGGACGTGAAAAAGAAATTGACAAAATACAGTGAAGATATTGATGATATTTTCCAACGCTCTATTGAAGATATTATTGAAGAACTGCCACAGGAAGATATTACTCATAAACGCTTAAGTTTATTGGTGAAACTAGGACTAGGTTATTTGACGTTGGAAAGAAAAACACAAACATTATCTACCGGGGAATTCCAATGTGTTCATTTGGTGTCAGAGCTGTTTACCAACTCAAAAAAGCCACACACCTTGTTTATTTTTGACGAGCCTTCAAAAGGTTTATCACAAAATATTTTGAACCAGTTCATTGACAGTGTGAGGGTGATTCTAGAAGACGAGTCCGTTTCAATCATGATGATCGAGCATCATCCTTATATGCTGGAAAGCTCTGATTTTATCATTGATTTCGGCAAAAGAAAAGCGACGCCTGTAAAGCACCTTGATGTTGTCAGCTATGGTGAATTCGAGAAGAAGAAAAAGAAAGACAATATCCCTGTACCGTCGCACATTTCGTCGTCACTGACATCACAAAACGGCATGACATATGTAAAAGAAAATAAAATTGCTTATTTTAAAAATGCAGAAAATATCTATAAGGGCGGCATTTTAAAAAGCTTATCATCCATGGCACGCCTCATTTATAGTGAATATGAATCCAATACAATAGCACCAGTTGTTGCCATTGACCTGGAAAGACATTTGTATAGTCAATATAGTTTTCTATATGAAATCGGCGGTGTCATCAATCATATCATTGCGTCCCATCCGACCAATAAAGATACGAGAAACTTTGATTTCTTTTCTCAAGACAATCATTGTCCATCATGTACAGGACGTCTGCAAATTCCAATATTTGATAAAGATGTGGTCATTCAGGATAAAAACCTTCCATTTTGGGACGGTCTATTCCATCCAGACGTCATGGAAGTATTAAAAGTTTATCAATTTGAGAAGTTAGAGTTTCTCTTTGAAGAAATCAAAAACGAACTTGGTCATGACTTTACGAAAAGCTACAATGATATGTCAGATGACGAAAAACATACATTTTGGTACGGATATTATGAACAATCATTTTACGATAAAAAAGGCAAGACACGTAGAACGTGGGTAGGCTTCAATACGATTGTCAGCAACTATATGTTCATTTCAAAATCAATCATCAAAGAGCAAATGAAAGCTTCGAAAGAAATGATCACATGTCCAATTTGTAAAGGTACTGTTTTAAATCATCACAAACCGCTTGTATTTGGAGACACAGATATTCGTGAAATAATTAACCTGCCCCTTGAGCAAGTAGTGAAAATAGTAGGGGAGATTCCTGCACTTGTAAAATTAAAAGCTATTGTAGGTGGCGAGAGGACTTTGACAGAAGATGTCTCTTTATTTCCTAGAGAAACACAAGTGGCTTTGAAAATGTTGGAGTTGGAACTAGCGAGCTTCATGGATTATGAGATAGTACTGCAAAACGTACTACCATTTTGGGATACGGTCAAAGACAATATCGAATCCATCAGCAACAATAACCAAGTGACTATCTGTGATTTCCCTGATATTTATGAAACGAGAGAGGCAATCATCGACAAATATTTCACAAATGGAAAATACAAAAAGCTAACCTATGTATATGAAGCATTCGGCTACAAAAAACTAGTGACCCAAATCAACAAAATCAGAAAAAGTCATCCATGTCCATTTTGTAAAGGGAAGAAAGTTATCTCAGAAGACAACCTCCATGATGGTGTGTATAAGCTGACCATTCCATGTGTAAGTTGCCATGCAACCGGGATGAATGATGAAGGCTTGAAGGAAGTTGTTGAAGGCATCCCAGTGAAGACTTGGTTAACTGGAACAGTAAGCGATGTTGTAGAGGAAGGCTTATATGCAGTAGATGCTGCGGACATTCCTATTTTCAATCGAATTCGCGAGTTAAATAAACAGGAGATGATGGCTGTTTATCATTGCCTGGAGGGGTAGAGGAGTGAGGAGATGAATGGTTTTTTCTTAGTAGTTCCACTTATCTTCATTCGTTTTTTACTTCTCTATCTTCTGGATAAGAAGTCATTAAAACGGGCAGCTTCCATCCCTTCAAGGTTTGCTGAACAAAAGGTAATGTATTGGGCTTATCAGATTTCAACTATATTACTTATTTTTTATCCGTTCTTTTTGGAAGTGAAAGGTACATCAACATGGTTTTGGGGATTGGGTCTGTATGGTATAGGGGTTGTTTTATGTTTCATATCAACATTCAACTTTGCAAAGCCCACAGAAAATGGAATCAATCTGAAAGGCCTTTATAGAATCTCCCGCAATCCAATGTATGTGGCATATTTCGTCTATTTTTTAGGTTGTGTTCTCCTGACACAGTCGTTGCCATTGCTAATCATACTAGCGGTGTTTCAAGTATCAACACACTGGTTGATACTTGCTGAAGAAGATTGGTGTAGAGAGCAATATGGAGATGTTTATGTACAATATATGAAAAAAGTTAGACGCTATATGTAATTTATTGCTTACGGGCTGCTTGAAAAGAAGGAATTCATCTCTTTCAAGCAGCCCGCCGAAAGAGCCAACTGTGATGAAGAGCTATGAAATCAAGTTTTTCTAAGTTGGCTCTTTCTATTTTGCTATTTCTACTCGTTTTGGTTCCGATTACTAGGTTGTTTATGGTAGGCTATGGCATTGCCGATTATACGATATTTGTACTTTCTATCATTATTGCTATATCTTCAATCTTGGCTTTGAGAAATAAATAATCTCAGATTAATATAATAACCTTCATTTTGGGTCTTAGTCCTTTCATCGCTTTTATTTATTGGATCATTTCTCTCCTATTTTTTAATGTGCCTTTTGCCCCATAAAGTGAAATTTTTCTCAACACACGAAGACTAGCAACTTAGCCCGCTAGTCTTTTGTCTTTTGATTTTCTGATTGAGGAATATTTGAATAATGTTTATGGACAGGTTGGGCGGAGAGTTTACTATTTGGCTAATTTGGTGTTATTGTTAAAATGAGCATGATTGTAAATTGTAAGATTTTACCTTAAAATAATGACCAAAAATGAAGGGAGAAAAAGTGAATGAGCAAAATCATCATTACAACTGAAAATTTATTAAATCAACCTTATGAAGTGGTAGGTTTGGTCTACTTCCAAGTGAGAAATTCAGGGAAACCATATAGAGAATTGATGAAAGATTATAAACCAGCACTTGATGAAATGCGCAGGTTAGAAAAAATGCCAAACACACCAAAGGGATTCTTTAATTGGACAGGCTCAGAATTAGAAGAGTGTTTCTTTGTAGGGCAAGAGGAAATCAAAAAGCGTGCGAGTATTTTAGGAGCAAATGCAGTCATTGGATTTAGAGAAGATACGGATATTTATAATGATGGCGGTGGTTGGTTTTTTATGCAGATGTACGGCACGGCAGTTCGTTTTTTGTAGAAGAAGAATGGTTCATTGAGCACAGGGGATAAAAAAGGTGCGAAATCGCACCTTTTCTCTGTCTCTAATCCAAACACCCACTGTTTTTTCTACCTCTTCATCCTCAAGCAGGTTACTCAGATACAGTCATCTGATAATTCTTATTCCCACCTGATAGATTATACACTTCCTTAAACCCTAAATTAATCAGTATATTTTGCCCTGCATTCCCGCTTACTCCTTTGTTGCAGTAAGTGACAGTTGAGATTTCTTTGTCTAGGCTTGTTGCTTTTTCCCGCAATTCACCAAGTGGAATATGCAACGCACCTGGAACATGACTTTTCTCAAAATCCTTCTTTGAACGAACATCAATGATAGTGATATTGTCACCATTGTTTACCCGTGATTGTAGTTGATTTGGCGTAATTAACGGACGGTTTTGATTCATTGCATTGTCTAATGCCATGCCAGTATACATAACTGGGTCTTTCGTTGTAGAAAATGGTGGGGCATATGCTAAATCTAGATGGAATAAATCTTCCGCCTTTGCCCCGAAGGATATAGCCGTCGCAAAGACATCAATTCGCTTGTCTACACCTTCTTTTCCGACAATTTGAACACCTAATAGACGGCCATCTTTTCTATCAGCGATTGCTTTTATGACCATTTCGCCACTACCTTGGATATAATGTGGTTTATTCGGTTTAATATTGTGGAGAACTTCCACATCATAGCCTAGCGCAATTGCTTCTTTTTCTGACAGTCCCGTTTGTGCAACAGACATATCAAAAAATTTAAAGATACCTGTTCCTAAAATACCTTGAAACTGTAGAGAGCCACCTGTCATAGAATCCCCGGCAATACGTCCCATTTTATTGGCAGTTGACCCTAATGGACGATAGATCTTTTTCCCAGTAATACGGGAAAAGCTTTCCGCACAATCGCCAACTGCATAAATATTTTCCACACTTGTTTCCATTTTATTATTGACAGCAATTGCTCCTGTGTCGCCTAATTTGATGCTTGCTTGTGTAGCTAAAGCTGTGTTAGGTCGTACTCCAACGGAAAGAATCACCATATCTGTTTCGATTTCTTTTCCGCTAGCGGTTATCACTTTTGTGACTACGTCATCACCTGCAAAATTTGTAACAGTTTCTCCCAGTAATAACTCTACGCCTTTTTCCTTCATATATTTCTCAAACCATACAGTAACGTCTTTATCCATGGAAGACATTACTTGTTGTTCCTGGTCAATTAGCGTTACATCCATACCTAATTTGAGAAAAGATTCAGCTACTTCGATGCCAATAAAGCCACCACCGACAATTACAGCTTTTTTCGGTTGTTTCATTGTCATAAATTGCTTAATATGAGCGGCATTTTGGATATTTCGGACAGAAAAAACATTTTCTTTTTCCACTCCTGAAATAGGTGGAACAATAGGAGAAGCTCCTGTTGCCAGTACTAACTTATCATATGTATCAACGTATTCTTCGTTTGTTTGTAGATTTTTCACTGTCACTTGCTTTTTGTTCACATCAACCGCAAGAACTTCTTGTTTCGTATGAATGTCAATGTTATAACGTTTTTTAAACCATTTTGCATTACGAGGTGTTAATTCATCAATCTCTTCAATATCTGTTCCTAAATAATAAGGAATCCCGCACCCAGAGTAAGAAATGTGCTCATCACGATCATAAATAGTAATCTCCGCAGTTTCTGTATTACGACGAGCTTTCGCCGCTACGGAAGTACCCGCTGCTACTGAACCAATAACGATAATTTTCATAAGAATAGTTCCTCCTACATAACGATTTTTTTCTTTAGATAAGCATATAATTGATTGACTTACACTTATATAAGCGTATAATTATATTAAGCTATCTTGCTGCGAATAACAAGTGAAATATTAGTGAAGGGGGCTGAATGATGGAAGCAGTCTTACTCGACATAGAAAAAGCTTCAACTATTCTAAAATTAGTCGGCGATAAAACACGGCTCACAATGCTTGCCTGTTTAACAGAGCAAGAGTATTGCGTGTGTAATTTTGTTGATATGTTTGAATTGAGCCAGCCGGCAATAAGCCAACATTTGAAAAAGCTGAAAACAATGGGAATTATCAATGAAACAAAGAGAGCGCAGTGGGTATATTATAGTTTGAATACGGAAAGTGAATATTATTCATTCATCAAAGATATTATCAGGCATGTATCTATTGAGGAATCGTGTTGTTCTTTAGAAGAGACATGTGGTACCTAATGTCAACTTTACCAATTGTGGCGCTTGCGCTTTTCTAATAAAGTTTGTCCAGCTCCAGCACCTAACTTCCCGTCGTAAAATAACCTTCCCACCGTAAAGTCAAAAAGCGACTTTAGGTGTGAAGAACATTTTTCGAGGGAAGCTGACCAAGGCGCTTGCGCTTTTCTAATAAAAAACGAGGAGTGATTCTAATGAAAAAAATTGAAATCTTTGATCCAGCTATGTGTTGTTCAACAGGAGTGTGTGGTCCTAGTGTTGACCCTGAATTAATTCGTGTCTCCATCGTTGTCAACAATTTAAAAAAGAATGGCATTGATATTACAAGGTACAATCTAGCAAGTGAACCAGCTGCATTTATAGAGAATGAAGCTATCAATCAATTATTAACAGAAAAAGGTCCTGATGTATTGCCAGTTACGATGATTGATGGGGAAGTAGTCAAAGAAAAAGCCCATTTCACAACAGAAGAATTTGCAAATGTGTCAGGTATCCCGGCAGAAAAGCTAAGCCAGAAGCCGCGTATCCGTTTAGGAGCGAAGGGAGAGAAATAGCATGTCTTCTTTATTTCAACCACAGCAAATGAATCTACCACCTTATCTCTTTTTTACAGGAAAAGGCGGCGTCGGAAAAACATCAGTTGCTTGTGCTACAGCGCTAACCCTTGCAGATCAAGGAAAAAAAGTCCTTTTGGTCAGTACAGATCCTGCTTCCAATTTACAAGATGTATTTGAAATGGGATTAACCAATAAACCAACAGCCATTCCTCATGTGGAAAATTTATTTGTCGCAAACTTAGACCCTGAAACATCAGCACAGGAATATAAAGAAAATCTTGTCGGCCCATATCGTGGAAAGCTGCCAGAAGCGGTCATCACTCAAATGGAAGAACAGCTGTTAGGGGCATGTACAGTTGAGATTGCAGCTTTTGATGAATTTTCCACCTTGTTAACGAATAAAGACTTAATCAAACAATATAATTATGTTATTTTTGATACAGCTCCAACAGGGCATACATTAAGATTATTGCAACTGCCAACTGCCTGGAGCGGTTTTTTAGAGGAAAGTACCCATGGCGCATCTTGCTTAGGGCCACTTGCAGGGCTTGCAGATAAGAAAACGCTATATGAAGATACCGTGGCCGCTTTAGCAAACGCTGAGCAAACAATGCTATTGCTGGTAACACGTCCTGATCAATCTCCATTAAAAGAAGCGGTAAGAGCATCGAAAGAACTTGGAGAAATTGGTGTACGCAATCAGATGCTTTTGATAAACGGGGTACTGGAACACCCTCTTCCAAGTGACGCTGTATCGAGTGCTTTCTATAAAAAGCAAAAAACAGCCTTGGAACATATACCAGATAGTCTGAAGAATGTTCCAACGTATCACGTTCCATTGGCACCTTTTAACATCACAGGAATTGAAAATTTGCGTCAGCTATTTTCAGAAACATTTGACATAGAGAAGCAGGAAATAAAGGAGGTCGAAAAAGAAGCGCTGCACCTTCCAACGTTAGCAGCCTTAATAGAAGACATCTACCAGACAGGGAAAAAGGTTATTTTTACAATGGGAAAAGGTGGCGTTGGAAAAACAACCGTTGCTTCAGCTATCGCTGTTGGCTTGGTGGAAAAAGGGCGAAAAGTTCATCTTACCACAACTGACCCTGCTGCACATGTAGATGATGTGATGCACGATGAAAAAGGTCATAGCAATCTATCAATCAGTAAAATTGACCCGAAAGTAGAAGTAGAAAACTACCGCCAATCCGTTTTGGCACAATCAGAAGAAATGCTTGACGAAGAAGGACTGGCATATTTAGAGGAAGATTTACGCTCACCTTGTACAGAGGAAATTGCAGTATTCCGTGCGTTTGCTGATATTGTAGAAAAATCAGCAGAAGAAATTGTTGTCATAGATACAGCACCAACAGGGCATACGTTGCTTCTTCTAGATGCAGCACATGCCTACCACAGAGAAATTGCCCGTTCATCTGGAGAAATACCAGCTTCTGTCCAACATTTATTACCTCGTTTGCGTAATCCAGAAGAAACGAGCGTGGTCATTGTTACCCTTGCAGAAGCTACACCAGTTCATGAAGCGACTCGTCTCCAAGAAGATTTAGAAAGAGCCGAGATCGTACCGTCTTGGTGGGTCATCAACCAAAGCTTGTATGAAACAGATACGAAAGATCCAATTTTACACGGAAGAGCAATGTCGGAAGTGAAATGGATTCACGAGGTAGAAAAGAAATCAAACAACCAATGTGCATTCATACCTTGGAAAGCAGAAGACCCTATTGGTTATGGAAGGTTAAAAGAGCTTGCCAAACAATAAAGTGAGAGGATGAAAACAATGATAATTACTGATACAGCAAAAGCATATATTGAGGCGTTTATGAAAGAAAATAACGTAGATACATTGCGTTTTTTCGTTGAAGGAGAGGGATGCTGCGGGCCAAGCTGGTCATTGGCTTTAGAACCAGCAAAGGATACAGATGTCATCGAAAATATCAATGGAATCACAGTTGCCATGGAACCAGCACTTGTAGAAACATTACAAACCATTCAGCTAGATATGCAGGGGGATGGGGAAGAGGAAGGTTTGGTTATTAATGGTGGGTGCTGTTAAACGGAAATTATATAAAAACATATAGTGAGGAAAGAATTAAACTGCGTATAAGTTAACCAAAGAAAATCCCTAGCTAATTTGCGGTAGCTAGGGATTTTTGGTGCACCGTGAATATATCAAGCTTTGACATCCACTTCCACCTCAAACCAATCTTTCGTTTTATTCACCACATTCACTAATCCTAACATGGTAGGAACCTCTGTCAACACCCCTACAACACAAACAAGTACTACAGGTGAGGTTGGACCGAAAAGGGCAATAGCTACAGCAACGGATAGCTCGAAGAAGTCAGAAGCGCCGATGAGAGCAGCAGGTGCAGCAATATTATGCGGTTGCTTACATACTTTGCACATCGTATAAGCAAATGCAGCAGTGATGACATTTTGTAAGACCAAAGGAACCGCAATAAGCAAAACATGGAATGGATTGCTTATTATTGCATCACCTTGGAACGAAAAGATAATGACTAGAGTCAGTAATAGTCCTATCGTTGTAATGCCATCAAATTTTGTGACAAATTTTTCATGAAAATACTCCAGTCCCTTTTTACTGACTATATAAGTTCTTGTTATGACTCCTGCAACCAATGGTACAACAACAAATAATACGATTGATAAAAATAGTGTATCCCAAGGCACGAAGATATTTCCAATCCCTAAAAGGAATGAAACAATTGGTACGAAAGCAACAAGAATAATCAAGTCATTTACAGATACTTGCACTAACGTATGTGCCGGATCACCTTTTGTCAGATTACTCCATACAAACACCATTGCTGTACATGGGGCTGCACCTAATAAAACGGCACCTGCTACATATTGAGTTGCTAATTCTGATGATATAAATGGACTGAAAACATAGTGGAAGAACAAAGTAGCCAATCCAAACATTAAGAAAGGCTTGATGAACCAACTCGTTCCAGTTGAAATAATAAGACCTTGTGGATGCTTACGTACATTTTTTATCGATTGAAAATCAACTTTCATCATCATGGGATAAATCATGATCCAAATAAGGACAGCAATTGGTATAGAAATGTTTGCATACTCGAATTTCTCTAGAAAGTTTGGTATTGCAGGTAGAAATTTAGCAATCAAAATACCAATAGCCATGCAGATAATGACCCACACAGATAAATATTTTTCAAAAAAGCTAATGCCTTCGTTTCTTTTTTCGTTTTTTGTCATCACGACCCCCTCCTTTTCATAGCTATCTATCATTCATATCGCTTAAGAACAACGATATATGCCACCCCACATAAAAACTGCAAGGCCCCAAAAATAAAATAAATAGTGGACATAAAGTTCATCGGGAAAATAATAAATTGAATGACAATCCACAACATAAGCGTAATGCCAAAAATACAGCCCAGATACGCTCCAATTTTCTTGTTCTTTAAAATAAAATAAGCCGCTGTCAGATTCGTGATGCCATTGACAATTAGTAAAGCTATTCCCGGAAAAATAAAATTTTGAAAGAGTACATCTGCAAAAGGTAGAACTTGGAAATAGGGCAACATCGGTGTCATTCCCATTGCATCGGAGGCTACCAACATCATGATTGTTCCCGCAACAGCTCCGATTCCAATAAACAACGTCCAGAAAATCATGATTCGCCTGAGTACTTTGGTCTTTTTCATTTCTTTTCCTGTCCTTTTACATACTCCACCAAAGGAACAATATATTCTTTGGAAGAAGCATCATAAGAATGTTGAATTTCCTGTGCCATTTCTACTTCTGTCTCACTTTTATCCTTTTTACCACTCATCATTTTTGCGAACATCTTCATTATTAACCTGTCAGCCTTGCCCATTCGTTCGTAATTCAATCCACTTTGCAGATAGAAATGGGGATTTGCTGATAATTCTTCCTCTGAAAAATTTTGCTGCCACATTTCCGTAATTAGATTTTCAGCCTTGGCAGGCGTTGCACCTGTGGCGAATACAATCAATTGACTTACGGAAGGATCTGTAAAATGTTTTCGAAACTTCTTTAAATCCTCTACCTTTCCAGCATGAACACGACTACCGAAGATAACAATATCGTACTCTGCTATAGAATTTGTAGAAAAATCTTCGTAAGGAATGGCTGTACAGTCAAGTTCATCGGCAATCCACTTTGCATATTTTTCAGTAAATCCTGTTTTGCTTTTATAAACCACAATCACTTTCATATCCCCATCACCCTTTGTATTTTTTTGATACTAATGAAAGTATATCTTAATATTTTAAAAAAATCGAAAATATCACATATTTTGTTTCACTATTATGCTTTACAAAATAGCTATATCCATATATACTGATAATTACTAATTGGTATTGCAAAGTAGTCAGGAGTGATAAATTGAAACAAACTCAATTATTAAAAGGAGTTTTAGAGGGCTGTGTGCTACTGATTATTTCAGAAGGGGAAATCTATGGCTACGAGATGGTGCAGCAACTGAAAGAATATGGCTTTGTAGATATAGTAGCGGGGACTGTTTATCCTTTACTTCAAAAATTAGAAAAGCAAGAACTACTGTCCAGTGAAATGAAGCCTTCACCAGATGGACCGGATCGTAAATACTATCAACTGACACCAACAGGAATTCAGTATTGCCGCGAATTTATTGTTCAATGGGAAAATTTAACTACCAATGTGAATCAAATCATCACCTTGAAAGGAGCAAATGTACATGAATAGAGCGTTAGTTGAAAGAAATAATGCCCTACTAAAGAATTTAGGGGAAGAAAACAAACAGTATGCCATGAAAATAGCAAGCTATATCCGAACAGCAGGATTATTTTATAATGAGAATGAAGTAGAGGATTTACTTACTCAAATTTTTCAAGACATTATCGTCGCTCAACAAGAGGGAGAAACTGCTGAACAATATTTCGGCAAAAAGCCCCAGGAAGCTGCTGATGAATTAATAAAAAATTTAGGTAAAATAAGCATGAAAAATTCTTTAAAGAAGATAGGTAAAATCTTCGCTCCTATTACATGTAGTATTTTACTCGTTATGCTAACATCTGAAGATGGTGGCATCAATATTTTGTCCCTTTTTCTCTTTGCTATGTTAGGACTCGTATTCAATATTGTATTTTATTTGATTGTACATAAGGGAATCTATAAAAAACTTCTGGACGGAACGCTTGCTCCTGCTCTCTTTGGCCTGATCATGCCTTTTCCGCTCCTTGCCCTAGCTTATGCTATTTTTTTCTTGATTCCTGTCATTGCACCATTCTTCACTATTTATCCATCTGATTCAGTGGCAATTTTTATGCTAGTAACGTTGGTATTAGGTGCTACAATTATAATCATTCGCAACAAGGAATCTCGAAATATGAAACTAGCTTTTTTACCATTTGTTTGGATTTGGGGAGGGCTTGGAATTGCTGGACGAATTCCACAAGGAGAAAGTTGGATTGCCGATAATGAAATCTTTGTAGTTATCTTACTAATTTTTGGATTTTTCTTTGTAATTATCTTCTCCATTATCGCACTTTTGAAAGAAAAGAAGCGCCAAG
>DAIDKD010000069.1:0-6173 GCA_027451065.1 Bacillaceae bacterium
ATAGTCAACTTAGAAAAGCTTGATTTCATCGCTCTTCATCGTAGTTGATTCTTTCGGCAGGCTGTCTGAAAATAGGCGATTTTCCCCTTTTCAGACAGCCTGGAATGACTAAAAGTAAGGAGCTATATGTTTATGAAAGAACAATTGAGTTTAAATAGCAAAATAAAAGATATATACAACCATCCCATCGGACATGATGTGATTTCCAAAATCCTTCTGCAAATGGGGAAAAGCGAAAAGCTGGTAGAAAATCCTATTGTCAGAAATATCAAGTTGAAGACGTTGGCCTTTTTATCGAAAAAAATCCTTGATAAAGAATTCTTCGATACGCTTCTAAACTTGCTGAACAGTGAAGCAGATGTACCAAGAGCAGATATTGGTAAGATAAAAGAACAGTGGTGGAAAGAGGCTGTGTTTTATCAAATCTATCCTAGAAGTTTCAAAGATTCCAATGGTGACGGCATTGGTGATTTAGGAGGAATTATTGAGAAGCTAGATTATTTAAAAGACCTAGGCATTGATGCGCTCTGGCTCTCACCAATTTACGATTCACCAAATGATGACAATGGCTATGATATTCGTGATTACTATGCCATCATGAAAGAATTCGGTTCCATGGAAGACTTTCATCTGCTATTGGATGAAGTTCATAAGCGTGGCATGCGTTTGATTATGGATTTGGTCGTCAACCATACTTCCGATGAACATGATTGGTTCCAAGAAGCCCTTGCCAATCCAGATTCTAAGTATCGGGATTACTACTTTTTCAAAAAATCAGCGGACGGACAGCCACCAAATAACTGGACATCATTTTTTAGCGGACCTGCTTGGAATTACTACGAAGAGCAAGATGAATGGGGACTTCACCTTTTCTCGAAAAAACAGATGGATTTAAA
The DNA here is from genome assembly GCA_027451065.1 of Bacillaceae bacterium. Taxonomy (GTDB): domain Bacteria; phylum Bacillota; class Bacilli; order Bacillales; family Bacillaceae_G; genus DAIDKD01. The sequence continues at coordinate 897 of DAIDKD010000069.1, forward strand.
CTGGGATAATGAGGCAGTAAGAAAAGATGTTGCCGAAATGGTGCGCTGGTGGCTAGAAAAAGGTGTTGATGGATTTCGTTTGGACGTCATTAACTATATTTCCAAAAAAGAAGGTCTTCCTGACGGGAATAAAGTAATCGGTGAGCTAATGGAATATTATGGTGTTGAGCACTATTTTTACGGTCCTAACCTCCATCAATATTTAAAGGAACTAAGAACAAATGCTTTCACTCCTTATGATGCTTTTTCCGTAGGGGAAACACCTGGTGTCGGAATAGAAATGGCGAAGCTTCTTACTGGTGAATACCGTGGTGAAATGGATATGATTTTTTCTTTTGATCACTTAGAAACTCCTGGTCACGTACGTTTTGATGATTATCAATACGATTTAAATTACTTAAAAGAATACTTGATAAAATGGTTAGAGGAGTATCCAAATTATTGTTGGATGTCACTTTTTTATGAAAATCACGACAACCCGCGAATGATTTCGAAAGTAAATGGAAACCCCACTTTTCGTATCGTCATAGGAAAGCTGCTAGCAGTCATTCAACTTACTTTAAAAGGGACGCCGTTCATTTTCCAAGGACAAGAAATCGGGGCAGTAAATCAGAAATTTTCCTCCATAGCTGGCATGAAGGACGTAGAGAGTATCAACCTTTATCAGGAACTACTAGAAAACATGTCTGAAGCAGAAGCTTTTGCGAAAGTAATGGCTGGAAGTAGAGATCACGCACGTACACCGATGCAATGGAGTTCAGAGGAGTATGCTGGCTTTTCAGAAGTGGCACCTTGGATTCTAAGTGATGATGATTTCATGCAACATAATGTGGAAGATCAATTGAAAGATGAGCTTTCTGTGCTGAATTTTTACAAAAAAATGATTCAGCTAAGAAAAAAGCATCCAGCACTCATTTACGGTGAAGTTGAATTTGTTCATAAAAAAGAGAAAAACTTGTTCACTTACTATCGAAAGCGAGGGGAGGAAACTTTGCTGATAGAATGTAACCTAGGGGAAAAAGAGCAAAAAAAAGTAATGACGACAGATGAATACGAACTTCTTTTATCTAATTATCAAGACACTGCTAATGTGCTTCGACCATACGAGGCCAATATTTACAAAATAAGGAGCAAAATCTAAGATTACAAAAGGGTGAAAACTCCATAATTACCGAAGTTTTCACCCTTGCCCTTCTTAAGATGAAATAGATGGTCGGTTTTTGACCATCTATTTCATCCTAAATTTCTTTTAAAAAGCTTGCTCCATGTTCTGGTAAAGTAACGTTAAAATTATCTGCAATTGTTGCTCCAACATCAGCAAAGGTTTTGCGAATCGGCAGTTCTTTTCCTTCTTCCATACTTGGGCTGTAGACAATTAGCGGTACATATTCACGAGTATGATCTGTGCCATGATGAACCGGATCATTTCCATGGTCAGCCGTAATGATTAGTAAGTCATCTTCCTTTAATCCTTCTAATACTTCCGGCAGACGAGCATCAAACTCTTGCAGCGCTTCGCCATATCCTTGCGGGTTGCGACGATGGCCGTAGATAGCATCGAAATCCACCAGATTTGTAAAGCTGATACCTGTGAAATCCATAGCAAGGGTTTCTATTACTTTATCCATACCATCCATATTGGAAACAGTACGAAGTGATTTAGTAATGCCCTCTCCATCAAAAATATCAGAAATTTTCCCGATAGAAATCACATCAAAATTACTGTCTTTCAATGTATTCATTACTGTCTGTCCAAATGGTTTTAAGGCATAGTCATGACGATTTGGAGTGCGTTGAAAAGCACCGGGCTCCCCAATGAATGGGCGGGCAATAACACGGCCTACCATGTATTTTTCATCTAATGTTAACTCCCTGGCGATTTCACAGTAACGATACAGTTCATCAATTGGCACAATATCTTCATGAGCCGCAATTTGGAACACAGAATCCGCTGATGTATAAACAATCAATGCCCCTGTCTTCACGTGTTCTTCTCCTAACTCATCAAGAATTTCTGTTCCGGATGCAGGTTTGTTACCCATTACTTTTCGACCTGTACGCTTTTCAAACTCATTAATCAATTCCTCTGGAAAACCATTTTCAAAAACTCTAAATGGCGTATCGATATAAAGGCCCATGATTTCCCAATGACCTGTCATTGTATCTTTTCCTACAGATTTTTCTTCCATTTTCGTGTAATATGCCAATGGCTTTTCTGTTGTTTCAATGCCTCGTAAATGATGGATGTTTCCTAGACCTAGCTTCTGCATATTTGGCATATGTAATCCATTCATATGTTCCGAAATATGCCCTAACGTATTAGCACCTAGGTCATTATACTTCTCTGCATCAGGAGCTTCACCAATCCCTACAGAATCCATTACAATTAAAAATATTCTTTTATACATGACGTATACCTCCAACTATCAGATGTCTTACCTACAGAAAAGTATAAAGTTCATCTCTTGTTATTTCAAGTAATTCTTTGAACCCCTAGTGTTTATTTACTGTTAGCTCTACTTCAGGCATGACATGTAAATCTCTTGCTGATGTGTGGGCAATCACACTGTAAGTCCCATCTTCAGCAAAACTTGTTTCAATTGTATAGACTCCTCCATCTTCATGTACTGCTTCCATCATTTCGTGTTCTTCTTCCCCTTGCTTCCAAATCTCAAACATGACTTCACTTGCATCGTCTACTTTTTCATTACCTTGGGTTACAATAACTTTTAGCGTAACCTCATCGTTTATGTAAATTGTCTCAGGTGTCGTTTCTACTTGTACATTTATTTCTTCCAATGTTTTTGTAGGAGCTGACGCAGCCTTGTCCTGCTCACAAGCAGTACATAGAAAAGAAAATATCAGTAAAGGAATTAGTTTTTTCATTTTTTCATCCTCGTTTCAAAAGAAATCATTCCTTTTTTACTATACAAAAACCAAAAACCTCTGTCTATATCTATGATTAGTCAGAGGTTGGTTGAAAAGATCTTTAAGCTATCCACCTTAGCTTCGTGGGTGGTGCTGTTTATATACATCTGTTAAGCGAGACTTGGACACATGAGTGTAGATTTGTGTTGTGGAAATATCTGCATGTCCTAACATTTCTTGGACTGCACGAATGTCAGCACCATTTTCTAACAAGTGGGTCGCAAAGGAATGTCTCAATGTATGTGGGGTTAATTCTTTCTCAATTTTGGCATCTGTTGCCAATTTTTTTAGTATTTTCCAAAATCCCTGTCTTGACAGACGATTGCCATGATGGTTCAGAAACAACGAGTCAGAAGCATTCTTCCCAAGCAACTGCGGCCTGCCCTTTTGCAAATATTGTTCAATCGCATTCGTCGCGTACTGTCCCATTGGAATAATGCGCTCCTTTTTTCCTTTTCCAAGACAACGAACAAAGCCCATAGTCGTATGAACATCATCTAGGTTCATGTTCACCAATTCTGACACTCGGAGACCTGTTGCGTACAGTAACTCTAGCATAGCTTTATCCCTTAATGCGAAAGGAGTATCTCCTTTCGGCGCTTGAAGCAATGCTTCCACTTCTTCTATGGAAAGAACTTTTGGTAGTTTCCGTTCTCCTTGCGGTGTTTCTACATGAACAGAAGGATCATGGGTAACCACGCCATCCCGAAGCAAAAATTGATGAAAAGCACGAATAGAAGCAATATTTCTTGCTAATGTCTTTGATGATTGATTTTTATCCTTCAAATATTTTAAATAGTGAAGAATATGAACCCTACTTACTCGCTCTAACTCAGTCACTTCCTCTACCTTCTCCAAATAAAAGAGATAGCCTTTTAAGTCCCTTTGGTATGAACTAATTGTATTCTCTGCCAAGCCTCTCTCTACTGTGATATAATGAATAAAATCTTTTAACGCATCTTTCAAAATTATCTACTCCCCATTTTCATAGAAAAAAATTAAGCGGCTCACCCACTCATCATCTTGTTCCTTCTGTTCTTGACTTGTTACCTTTAAAAAAGTCCCTTCTGGAACATCATAGCGACGATAGTTTTGATATTCATCATGTATCCATAAAAGTGTCATATAAAACAATATTGTACACCCTATAAAAATAACCGTAACTTTTATTAATTCTATTATCAATCGAGCCAAGGGTTTCATTGTACTCCAACTTTCTCATTTTTATTCTTAGTACAACATATGCCCAATTATATTGGTTTTATACATAAAAAGCGGATGGATTCCCTATTGATAATTAGTTGACCAGTCAGATTTTGATGGACCATTATTTTTTCTTACTGTTCGTTCATACAAAAAGGCGAATCAAACAGACCGTACCTTGGTCAAATTGACTCACCTTTCGACGGGATGTATGAACTGGGTGTTTTTTATCCCCTTCACACATCCCCTACTGAGAAAAGTTTCACTTTATTCGTCATCCCTCTTCTTTCGACAATCTTTACAAACCCCGTAAAATGTCAAGCGATGATCATGTATTTCGAAGCCGATTTCTTCTTGAACAATTCGCTCTGCATCTGTTAATAAATATGGTCTAAATTCAATAACAGAACCGCATTCCGTACAAATTAAATGATGATGAAAATGATTGGCCCCTTCATCCCTTACATCATATCGTGATACTCCATCTCCAAAGTTAATTTTATCTACTATTTTTAGCTCACTTAACAACTCCAATGTTCGATATACTGTTGCCAACCCTATCTCCGGTGAGTCACTTTTCACAAGGAGGTACACATCTTCCGCACTGAGATGGTCTTCTTCATGCTCTAGAAGCACTCGAACTGTTGCTTCACGTTGAGGTGTTAACTTATAACTTGCTGCATGTAAATGCTTCTTAATGGCTTCAATTCTTTTTTCCATAACACTCTATTTCCCTCCCCGTCAAACTATGCTTAGCTCCATTATATAATATTCTGCACTTATTATAACAGATGTCAGCGTAGTTGCAAAAGAAAATCATGTTTATTTCATTGCATCTAATACCGTTTTCATGAAAAGCGGTGAAGCATATCCCTCAATAATAGAGGCAAAGATAAGAATCGTACCGACAACAACAAACGTCATCGTATAATGAAACAATTGGGGGACAATGGAGTCAGCTTTCTTTTTCACAAATAATTGCCTAATCAACTGCACACAGAAGCTAATCGCGATTGTACTTACAACGATATATACTGGAATAACAATAATATTCTGGGGCAAGACAGATACAAAAGAAAGTAGAAATCCCTTTACCCCCATTTGATCTACTAAAAATCCTACGGTAAAGCCTACAACTACTCCTTT
>DAIDKD010000069.1:6183-12728 GCA_027451065.1 Bacillaceae bacterium
AAGAATAATCGGCAGACCAATAATAGAAATCCCTAGTAGCCAAATCAATCCGATATATGTGAGATGTGAAAAATAACTTTCTTTCCAAATTGTCTCTGCATCTCCAATTTTTTCTTTTGATACTTCTCCGAAAAATTGCTTCAAATAGAATAGCAAATCCTCTTTTTGACTGGAATGAAGACTATTCACTGTTACCGCACCAAAGATAACACCCATTAATAGCAGAACAACAACGAACATATACACAGTGGAATTACTTCTTATATGCAAGCTCACTTTGTCTTGTAACGTTTGTTTCTTCATCTATCAATTCCCCCTGCTTTTTTCTATTTAATAGATTCATATGATAGAGAAAGGAGAAATATGATAAAAGAGCTGTCTAAGAAGTCGAGTTAGCCTCACGAATAGAAAGAGTCAACTGAGAAAAACTTATTTTCACAAACTTTATTATAGTTGACCTTTCGGCAGGCTATCTGAAAAGGAAGGATTTTCCCCTTTTCAGATAGCCTGTTCTTACTTGTTCTTTATCTGCAAATACTGAATCCCAATAATCGTTTTCGCATCTTGAATTCTTCCATCTTGTATCATCTCAACCGCTTCTTCAAGCGTCACTTCCATTAATTCTACAAACTCATCTTCATCTAATGAAGCAGGATTTTCTTTTTTTTGTAGACCAATTGCTTCATATAAAAATAAGAGTTCATCTGCAAATCCTGGTGATGTATAAAATGAGTGTACATACTCTAATTTTTCACACGTATAGCCAGTTTCCTCTTCCAGTTCCCGTTGTGCAGTAACAATCGGTTCCTCCCCTTTTTCACGCTTCCCAGCCGGCAGTTCAATCGTAGTTTTATCCATTGGCTTTCTGTATTGCTCTACTAAGATAATTTTCCCTTCTTCTGTTACAGCAACAATCGCTACTCCACCCGGATGCTCCACAAGTTCACGTTTACTAGACTTTCCGTTTGGCAAGCGTACTTCGTCAATGCGCACAGAAATAACCTTTCCTTCAAAAATACGTTCTGTTGCAGTTGTTTTTTCTTCAAATTTTTTCATTTTCATAACTCCTCGTCATTAAAAAATTAATCACTTCCCTTATCTTACCACAAAAAAATAGATTCTTACCAAAAAGGAGAGTACAATAGGATTGAGGTTTGCGGAAAGAAAAACTGTGATAGCTCTAAAAAATGTTTATTAAGTATATTAGTCAAAAATTGGAGGGATATGATGGAAAGAAGACGACTTGGAAATTCTGATCTTTTTGTTAGTGAAATTGGTCTAGGAACAATGTCATTAGGAAGTGATGAAAAAATAGCCACTTCTATTATTGATAACGCTCTTGAACATGGGATTAACTTCCTTGATACTGCTGATTTGTATGATAGAGGTCTGAATGAAGAGCTGGTAGGAAAAGCGATTAAATCAAAGCGTCAGAATATTATTCTTGCGACAAAAGTTGGTAACCGGTGGCATGAAGGTAGAGATAGTTGGACGTGGGACCCTTCGAAAGCCTATATAAAAGAAGGTGTGAAAGAAAGTTTACGTCGCCTACAAACTGATTATATTGATTTGTATCAGCTCCACGGAGGAACTGTTGAGGACTATATTGAAGAAACCATTGAAGCCTTTGATGATTTAACAAAAGAAGGCATCATTCGCTATTACGGAATCTCATCTATTCGCCCTAATGTGATCCGTGAATATGTGAAATATTCAAACATTGTATCTGTGATGATGCAGTACAGCTTACTGGATCGCCGACCGGAAAGTATTTTTCCTTTGCTTGAAGAGAATTCTATTAGTGTTATTGCTCGTGGTCCTCTTGCAAAGGGAGTTTTAACAAGTAAGAAAAAAATATCTCCTTCTATTGAAAAAAATGGTTATTTATCTTATTCTCACGTAGAAATTCAGGGGATCTTAAATAAATTATCAACAACTGAAAGAAATCGTCCTTTGGAGGCTACGGCTATTCAATTTGATTTATATTCAAAGGTCGTTGGCACTGTCATTCCTGGAGCAAGCAATGTTCAGCAACTAATAAATAATGCAAAAACGATTGATGCCCCACCTTTGTCTCTTCAGGAATATACATACTTGCAATCTATTACAAAGCAAGAAGAATACCTGCAGCATAACTAGAAAAATGAGGATCCCTTAGAAAAAAATAAAATAATCCAGATTTTTTATCAACCAAAACATAAAAAACACCTAATTACGAACTTTTTTTAAAAGTTTTATGTAAATGTTAAGTTTTTATTGACCTCGTCAGTAATTTTTGTTAACCTTTGAACTGGTGTTTGAAAAATATAATTCTTAATAAAAGATATGAGGAGACATACTCTATGAATGATAAATACGACGTTATTGTAGTAGGAGCAGGGCCAGCTGGTATTTTTACCTGCTATGAGATAGCTGAGAAAATGCCTGAAGCAAGAGTTTTACTAGTGGACAAAGGCCATGATATTTACTCACGTCACTGCCCAATCCTACAGAAGAAAATTCAAAAATGTCCTCCAGCAGCAGGAAGAAAAGAATTCGCAGGATGTCTGCCAGCTTGTTCTATTACAAATGGCTTTGGAGGTGCAGGTGCATACTCTGATGGAAAATTTAATATTACAACCGAATTTGGCGGTTGGATGAATGACTACTTACCTGAAAATGAAGTATTAGATTTAATAAAATATGTTGATAGAATTAATTTGGAGCACGGCGCAACAGAATCTATCACTGACCCTTTAACAGAACAAGTCCGTGAGATAGAGAAACGAGGATATGCGGCCGGTCTGAAACTCCTGCGGGCTCAAGTAAGACACCTAGGTACTGAACAAAACTTAGAAATCTTAAAAAGCATTTATGAGTCTCTATTAGATAAAATTGATATGTTATATAAAATAGAAGTGGAAGATATTTTAACTGAAAAGATACATGGAAAATATAGGACAACTGGAATTTCATTAAAAAATGGAAAAAATATTTATGCAGAGAAAGTTGTCGTTGTTCCAGGGCGGGACGGCTCCCATTGGTTGGCTCAAATTCTTAAAAAAAGACGCTTAAAAATGACAGCCAATCAAGTAGATGTTGGCGTGCGGGTTGAAACTTCCAATATTGTGATGGAGGAAATCAACGAACATTTGTATGAAGGAAAATTTATTTTCAATACATCTGTCGGCACAAAAGTTCGTACGTTTTGCAGCAATCCATCTGGTCATGTCGTTGTAGAAAACCATTCAGGAATTATGACAGCCAACGGACATGCGTATAAAGATCCTAATTTAGGGTCTGAAAATACAAATTTCGCTTTACTTGTATCTCATCAGTTTTCTGATCCCTTTGACCAACCTAATGAATATGCCCATGAAGTATCTCGCTTAGCTAACAAACTATCAAGCGGAAGCGTCATCGTTCAAAAATACGGTGATATTTTACGTGGGAGACGTACCACTGAGAAACGTTTAAAAGAAGGCTTTATTCGTCCTACCTTAACAGAAGCAGTGCCAGGTGACCTAGGGTTAGTACTGCCTTACAATACAATGAAAAGTTTAATAGAAATGGTCGAAGCTCTTAATCACGTTACTCCTGGAATTGCCTCTGAACATACGCTATTTTATGGTGTAGAAGCAAAATTCTATTCTGCCCGCCCAAATCTAAACCATAAATTCGAAACAGAAATTGACGGATTATATGTAGGCGGCGATGGTGCTGGAGTTACTCGTGGCTTAGCACAAGCAAGTGCTTGCGGAGTTTGGATAGCAAGGGATATTACTGAAAAATTAGTAGATGAATTAGCAAAAGAAGTGCTCAACGAGGATATCATCTAAGTTTTTTGAGAACTAGTCACAAATTGTCTAGTTTTCAAAAAACTGCAAGTAAAAGCTAGCAGCAATGCGCTGCTAGCTTTTCTTTCATCTTCTTAACGTACTCACTTTTTGACGTACCTCTTCAATATTTTTCATTTTATTATCCCAACACTTCTGGCTTAAATCTACAGGATATTCGATGTCGCCATCTTTATAGTCATCCCATAAATAAAGCAGGGATTCCTTACAGTAAGTGCGTGTCGCTTCTAAAGGAGGAATGTCATATACTAGTTTCCCCTTCACAAAAATAGGCTCGTGAATATCTCTTGCCTCAAAGTTTGTGACATATTTACTAATGTACGTATGTACTGGATGAAACATTTTTAAATATTCCTCTTCCTCAGGCTTTTCATCACTCATCGCAATGTAGTCACCTTCCCATTTATGATTTTGAAGGTTGGTAATACGATATACTCTCTTTTGACCTGGCGTCGTTATCTTCTCTGCACTTTCTGATAATTTGATTGTATCCTTCATTTCTCCGTCTTTCTCCGTAGACACAATCTTATAAACTGCACCCAGAGCTGGTTGATCGAATGCAGTGATTAATTTTGTCCCTATTCCCCACGCATCTATTTTTGCGCCGTCTCCCTTTAATTTAATGATAGAATGTTCATCAAGATCATTAGATGCGAAGATTTTTGTATCGGGATACCCTGCTTCATCGAGCATTTTTCGCGCCTGTTTTGATAAATAAGTCAAGTTTCCACTATCTAATCGAATGCCGATGAAATTGATTTGATCACCTAGCTCCTTTGCTACACGCAGAGCATTTGGTACACCCGATTTTAATGTATCATATGTATCTACAAGGAAAATAACATTTTTATGGCGTTTTGCGTATGCTTTAAATGCTTCATATTCATCTCGGTATTTTTGCACTAAGGAGTGTGCATGTGTACCACTAATAGGAACACCAAACAATTTTCCCGCTCTTATGTTAGAAGTTGAGTGAAACCCTCCAATATAAGCTGCTCTTGCTCCCCATAATGCTGCATCCAATTCATGGGATCTTCTCGTTCCAAATTCAGCAATACTTTCAGACTCGTTCCCTACAGCTCGCACAATCCGAGAAGCTTTGGTTGCAATTAATGTTTGATAATTGATGATATTTAATATTGCCGTTTCAATCAATTGGCAATCAATAATCCTGCCTTCTACTCGGAGAATTGGTTCATTAGCAAAAATAATTTCTCCTTCTTTCACAGAGAAAACATCAGAAGCAAAAGAATATTCTTCTAGAAACTCGAGAAAATCTTCTTTATATCCTATCTCCCTTAAATACTCGATGTCATCAGTAGAAAATGATAATCCTGACAGGTAGTCAATTATCCTTTGCAACCCTGCAAATACTGCATACCCACTTCCAAAAGGATTTTTTCTAAAATACACCTCAAAAACAGCTTTGTCATTTGCTTTATTGTCAGCCCAATATGTTTCCATCATATTGATTTGATATAAGTCTGTGTGTAACGTATAGTTGTTATATTCCACTTTTCTTTCACCCTTCTCTCAATCCAAATATTCCTTCAGTATTTCTGATTACTTAAAATCTTTCCAAGAAAGGCTACTTTCACCTAGTAATTCCTCAAAAGATTTATTCTTTTCACGCTGACGCGCCTCTTCTTTTTTCCTCACATTTTCTGCTTCTTGTTTTTTATCTTCAGCAATCTTGAGTGCTTGTTTCTTTTCTTTCAGTTGCTGTAATACATCGTTTCCTAGGTATTCTTCCAGTAAAACTTCTTGCTTTTCTTCTTTTTTATGAGATAGCTGATTTCTTTTTTGCTTTTTCTTCATTGTTCTCCCTCTCATTTTTCCTTTATAAAATTTCGGATATCTCTTTCATATTTGCTTCAATATAAACAATTGCTTCATCAATTGTCGGAAATTCCTTTATTTCAAAACTCATCTCATCTTGTAATAACCACACATCTTTCTGCTCTAATTCAACACCTGAAATAGACCAGTGCAATAAGCTATATGGATGAGTATCTTCCAAGAAGGTAACCCACGTTTTATCCTTCGCAATATTTTTTATTGATTGTAATTTTTTATTCATACTTTCACCCTATGATTTTCATGATTTGCCTTTTTATTATACACAATATGCATTTAAAAGAAAATGACTATCCATGAAGAAGCACGACAAACACATGAAAAAAGCGTTGAATCCGATTGAAAAGCTTGAGAAAAAACGCTATATGCTTGCTTTGGATTTTCCGAAATATCTCTCTATACTGTTTGAAGTATAACTGGTGTAATAGTGGAAGATCTTTCGTGTTCCCTCACTAATCAAAAATATATGATACGTTACTAACAGGAATTAGGAAACTTTATCTTTGTCTTAGTATAGGCACTAAATAGTAACTAGCAGAAAGGGTTTTATTGTCTGTTTAGCTAGTTTTTTATTGAAATTCTTTTATTTTTCTTATAAAATAAGGAAATACCGAACTAACTTTAATTTTTATAGAATAATCCTTCATGTTTCTTGCTTTTTTTAATAATGAAAGAAAAATAATAATTTATGGGGGAATTTATGAATATTTTTAATCAAGTTGTTGACAGTGCAAATACTTTTCTATGGACGTATGTATTAATCGCCTTGCTCATCGCATTAGGTCTGTACTTTACCGTTCGTTCTAACTTTGTACAAATACGTATGCTGAAAGAAATGTTCCGATTATTAGG
>DAIDKD010000070.1 GCA_027451065.1 Bacillaceae bacterium
CGCCTCTCCATCATTCATCAAAGGAGTAATATCTTTAAAAATAATTCCTTCCTTCGGGTAATCCGGTACTGTTGCAACATATTTTGTTAAATCCATTTTTTATTTCCTCCTGTATTTCAGTTTTCTTCGTTGTTAAATTGACCAAACCAGTCTTTTAATTGACCATAACTAGAATATAGCAATTCTTGCTCAACTTGTAGTTGGCTTTGTTTTCTCTGATAAGTTGGAGATTCTGAAAAGTCCCTTTTTTCTCCAGCCTGCTTCAGACCGACAACACCATTCTCTATTGTAACAAAATTCAGTTCGAAAAACACCTGTGTCATGAAAGAAAGTGTCTCTTCAGACCAACCTTTCCATTTTCTAATTCTTTCACTATATTCCCTAAGAGAAAATGGTCCATATTGACGAATCAAACCATAATAAATTTTAAAGTGCTCTCTGGTAGGAATTGTTTTGAACATTTCTGATGAATGGGATGAAAAACCAGCGTAAATACGTTTCGGAAATCCTTTTTTTAATAAGCTGCTTATGTCATGAAGGGAGGAAGGCAGTCCGATAAAGACAACATTCTTATTCGTAACATCCACTTCATCATCAAAAAACTTTATTTCTTTTTCATATCCTGATAGAGTAATATCCTTTTGGAAAGAAACAATACATACGTCCTTCTGTAAAGAATCTGCATATTTTACAATATCCCGTTTCCCTCTCAAGTCGAATAACTGCCATTGATTAATTGAAAGGTCTTTTAACATCAACTGCGGTTTTCTCGTATTGTTCCACTCATTGATAGAGGCTTCTCCTAATACCGATATAATAGGTTCTTGGGACATATGATTATATACAGAGCCTAGCCCGAAGCCAACTGCATCTAATGTTTCATTATCTTTTGATAAAGTTAGCTTTAAATGAGTCCCTTGTCCACCAATTTGGCGTGCTCCTACTGCTTTGATATTTCGAATGACAAATATCGGTTTAGGATTCCCTACACCAAATGGTGCTAGCATCTGCAATTCTTCTAAAGCCTTTAATGATATATCCTTTAGCTCACACTCAGCATCTACTTCTGTCACAGGAACAAGATCTTCTTCTTGTAACTGTTCCTCCGCTAGTTCATTTAATCTTGTGCGTAGCTCATTCACATTATCCATAGATAACGTCATTCCTGCCGCCATTGGATGTCCACCAAAGTGAGGCAAAATATCGCGGCAATCAGAAAGGTTCGCAAATAAATCAAAGCCGCTTATACTTCTCCCTGACCCTTTGGCAATTCCCTTTTCTTTATCAATACCTAACACAATCACTGGTCTACTATATTCAGAAACTAATCTAGAGGCAACAATCCCTATTACCCCCACATTCCATCCTTCTTTCGCTACAACAAGTGCTTTCCCACCATAGATATCTTTATGTGCTTCAATTTCAGCGATAGCCTCTTCCGTAATAGCTTGAACAATTTCTTGTCTTTCTTTATTCGTATCTTGCATAAAACTAGCTAGTTCTTGAGCCTCATCAACATCCTCTGTTAATAGAAGATGTACTGCCGGGTCTGCATCTCCTAATCTGCCAACTGCATTCATGCGAGGACCGATACTAAAACCTATTTCTTGCTCAGTAATCACTGCTTGTTCTACTCCAGCCACTTCATATAAAGCTTTCAGCCCTAATCGTTTTGTCTGCTGCAATGCTTTTATTCCTTCTTTAGCAAGGACACGATTCTCTCCCTGTAAAGGAACCAAATCGGCAATCGTTCCAATGACAACTAAATCAAGTAAATGTTTCGGAAAATAACCTAATAACCCGTGAGCTAATTTAAATGCCACACCTACTCCTGCCAGTTCATGGAAAGGATATGCGGTCTCTGCCATTTTCGGATGAATGATTGCAAAAGCCTCAGGTGCAACAGGAGGAATTTCATGATGATCTGTAATAACAACATCCATACCTAGTCCATTAGCAATCTCTACTTCATGGACTCCAGAAATTCCTGTATCAACAGTAATCATTAACGAACAACCTTTTTCATGGAGATGACGAACAGCTCCTTCATTAAGCCCGTAGCCTTCATGAAAGCGATTGGGGATATAAAATTCCACTTTTCCGCCTAACTCACGGATTGCTAGTAATAGAACAGAGGTACTCGTTACTCCGTCTGCATCATAATCCCCATAGATTACTATTTTTTCTCCTTGCTCAATTGCTGATTTTATTCGAGAAACAGTTTTTTCCATATCTTCAAATAAAAAAGGATCGTGAATTTCATCCTTACCTTTTAAAAACTTTTTCGCCTTTTCTACTGTATCAATGCCTCGCTGCACCAACAATGTAGCTACAAGGGGCTCTACCCCTAATTGTTGTGCTAAGCTCTCTATATTACCTAAACTATCTTCTTTCAATATCCATCTCATTTTTGATTGTAACAAAATAATCACCTCTCAACCTATCCATTATACTTTACAGCAGGTTGTCTGAAAAGAAGAAAAATCTTATTTCCACGACAAACATACGAAAGCAGACAATCTAATAAGGGGAGAAATCTCCTTTTTAGATTGTCTGCTCTCTAAGTTATACTGATGGTTCAGTGCTTGCCTTTTCTTTCTTCACTTTACGTTTGCCCTTTTTGACAGCTCTCGTTTCAAGCATCAACCAAAGTTGAGCGGCGATAAATATTGAAGAATATGCTCCTGCAAGTAGCCCTAGTAACAAGGCCATCGAAAAATGCCTAATTGCATCACTACCAAATATATACAAAGCAATAACCGTAAACATTACTGTTCCAGCTGTATTAATAGAACGAGTAAAAGTTTGGCGAAGACTATCATTGACAATACTCTTCAAATCCGCTGCTGTTTTTGCCTTTTTCAATTTATAATTTTCACGAATACGGTCAAAAGTAACAATTGTATCATTGATAGATTATCCGATAATCGTTAAGATGGCCGCAATAAACGTGATGTCTATTTCTATTTGGAACAGACTAAATATGGCAATGATGAAAAATGCGTCATGCAACAAAGCAACTACCGCTGTTAAAGCATAGTAAAATTGGAAACGAATGGTTACGTACAAAATAATTCCCACTGAGGAAATAAGGACCGCAAAGAAAGCATTACGTGCTAATTCCCTTCCTACTGTTGGAGAAACAGTGCTTATATTAGGCTCACTTCCATATTCCTCGCCAAGTGCTTCCTTTACTTGAGCAATTTCTTCAGTGTCTAACACACCTACTGTTCGTACAACTCCCATAGTATTATTATCTCCAGAAAGAGTAATATTACTTGGGTCTATTTCCACTCCAGCAATACTTTCAATTGATGCTTCCACTGCTTCAACCGTTAACGGAGTCTCTGAAGTGATTTCAATCCGTGTCCCACTTGAAAAGTCTATCCCAAGATTCAGTCTAAAGACTGCTAATATAATAATACCTACAATAGTCAACACCGCCGAAAATACCATACACTTATTTCCAATTTTAACAAAATCAAATTTGTCAAATTTTGTTGGTGCAAAGGAACTTTTACTTTTTTCAATTGGCGTAATATCCTGCTTCTTCACACCAAAAAGCTCA
The DNA here is from genome assembly GCA_027451065.1 of Bacillaceae bacterium. Classification (GTDB taxonomy): domain Bacteria; phylum Bacillota; class Bacilli; order Bacillales; family Bacillaceae_G; genus DAIDKD01. The sequence goes on from DAIDKD010000070.1 coordinate 3,569, forward strand.
GGTTTATTATCTAATACTCTGCTTTTCACCAATAAACTCATCAATATTCTTGTCCCACTTACACAAGTGATAAATGACACGAAAATGCTGACAATTAACATTGTGGCAAATCCTTGGACAGAACTTGTTCCGTACACATACATGACGATTGCCACTAGTAAAGTAGTCAAGTTAGCATCAAGAATTGTTCCTAACGATTGCTTTGTCCCAGCACGATATGCTGATAAGACAGATCTACCTATTTTTAACTCATCTTTAATTCGTTCATACATAATGATATTGGCATCTACGGTCATTCCTACTCCTAATACCAAAGCGGCAATCCCTGGTAATGTCAGGACAGCATTCAGCAAATTAGTAAACAATAGGACCAAATAGATATATGCTGATAAAGTAATCAATGCTACAGCACCTGGTAAGCGATAGAAGAGAAGCATAAATAAGAAAATAAGTGCTACCCCGATAATGCTAGCATACACTGTATCTTGCAATGCTTGCGTTCCAAACGTTGCTCCTACTGATGTAGAATAAATTTCTGTTAATTCCACAGGAAGTGCCCCTGCATTTAACAGATTTGCTAATTCTTGAGCTTCTTGCGCTGTAAAATTACCAGTAATCTGCACTTCTGTCGTATTAAATACTTGACTTACTGTAGCAGCTGATAAATATGATGGGTTCTCCTTTTGAGATTCTTCTGCAAAAGAATCTACACCTTCTTCAAAATCTAACCAGATCACCATCAAATTATCTGGTGCCAAATCTAGCACGGTCTGTGTTACTTCTGCAAATGCGGTAGCATCCCTTAATGTTAAAGCAACAACAGAATTTCCAAATTGATCAAACTGTTGACTTGCTCCACCCTCTACTAAGTCAGAACCATCCATTAGTAAGTTATCATTTACGTCACGAAAAGATAATCTTGCTTCTGTTCCTAACATTTGACGAGCTTGATTTTGATCTGTTACCCCTGCTAACTGAACGCGAATTCGATTATCTCCTTCAATTTGAATATTCGGCTCGTTTACCCCTAGGGCATCTATCCGTCTAATGAGGGCATTGACTGTACTTTGAAGTACATCTTGCGTAATTTCATCTCCTTCATTCACAGGCTCCACTTCATATAAAAGCTCGAAGCCCCCCTGTAAATCTAGGCCTAAGTTAATATTTGTCACCACTTGTCTTCCTGTTGTACCGATAAGTCCTATTACGATTAGTAGAATCAACATAAAACTTATTATTCTGCTACGTTTCACCATGAATCATAACCGTTGCCAAAACATTATAAAAGTTAATATTTTTGATATTTCATCATTTTTTATGTACGTATGTGTCATATCTTCTTTCCATTTTTATAATGTTGCTTGTTCTGACGATACGGTGTCCTCCTTATTTATTTCATATTTACGAGAAACTTGACGTTGCAACCTACCGCGGCGTTCCTCAGCCGTTTTCATTATAAATGACTGAAAAAGGGGCTGTCAAACTTCATTATAGAAGTTATCTAGCCTTTTACATTCCCATCCTCTTCAAACTGTTTAAAGAAAGATTCAGGTGATTCCTGATATGCGTGGAGCGATAAATAATTCATATACTGAGATACTGATAAAGCCAATACATCATTTATAAGCTCATACATATGAGATTTTTCTTTGACATCTTTCCATGTCCTATTCATGAGGCATTCCCAAATATCATCCTTTGTCACACGGTCATAACCGAGCAAATGAAATTCTTCCATTTTCATATTCAGAACAATATCTAATTCCGCACGAACTTTATCCCCTAGGATTATTTTTTCTTCATTCATCTTTTTTCTCCTTTCTCTCAAGATATTTGTCCAAATACTTGCATATATATAATTGTAAATCATCTGCAAGCATTTGAGAAGGTGGAGTTATATGTCTAAGCACACATTTTTAAAAGGAACGCTTATTTTAATTCTGTCAGGATTTATCACAAAAATCCTTGGATTTGTCAATCGGATTGTACTTGCAAGAACACTAGGTGAAGAAGGGGTTGGCTTGTACATGATGGCGTTCCCCACCTTCGTCCTTGCTGTAACCTTGACACAGCTAGGTTTGCCAATTGCAATTGCAAAACTGATTGCTGAGGCCAAAGCAGAAAACGACAAGAGAAAAATCAAAAAAATTCTTACTGTTTCTTTATGGACAACCAGTTTGTTAGGGATTATTTTTACTACCTGTTTATTTTTTATCGCACCTATTCTTTCAGAAACTTTATTAACAGATCGTCGTACTTTATACCCTATTATCACAATTGCTCCTGTTATTCCTATTATTGCTATTTCAAGTGTAATCCGTGGTTATTTCCAAGGTATTCAAAACATGAAACCCTCGGCAGTCTCCCAAGTGATTGAGCAAATTATTCGGATTGGCTTAGTAGTTAGTTGTACAACCCTCCTTTTGCCTTATGGGGTTGAATTTGGTGCTAGCGGAGCGATGATTTCCATTATCTTTGGTGAACTAGCTTCTCTTGGCTATATGCTCTATATTTTTAAACAGCAGAAAGAAGTAAGGATTAGGAAGAATTTTTTCGCCACTGTTCAAGGAAGCAGAGAAACTTTCTTTGATTTAATGCATATCGCTCTCCCTACAACAGGTGGTCGGCTCATCGGCTCTATTAGTTACTTTTTCGAGCCAATTGTTGTAGCACAAAGCCTGAGCATCGCCGGACTGTCTTCCATAGCAGCCACGAAACAATATGGGGAATTAACCGGCTATGCCGTCCCTTTGTTGCTACTTCCAAACTTCATCACGTTTGCCTTGTCCACTTCCCTTGTTCCCGCTATTAGCGAAGCAGTAGCGAAAAAACAACGACGATTAATAGAGTTTCGATTACAGCAAGCATTGCGAATTATGCTTTTTGTAGGCGGTTGGTCTGTAGTTATTATGTATGTTTTCGCCTCTCCTGCTTTAAAGTTGATGTACGGTACTGACCATGCGGCCACGTACATTCAACTGATGGCTCCTTGCTTCTTATTTTATTATTTCCAAGCACCGCTGCAATCAATTTTACAAGCAATTAACATGGCTTCAGTAGCGATGGTCAATAGCTTGGTTGGAAATATTGTGAAAATCATTTGCATTTTTCTTCTAGCATCACAGTCCCAACTACAAATTATCGGTGTTGCCTTAGCAATTTGTGCAGGTATGTTAGCAACCACCTTCTTACACTTTGGTACACTACTAAAAAAAATCCACTTTACAATTTACGGAAAAGAATATATATTTACTGCCTTAGCTATTTTTATTTCCATCCCTTTTGGAAACTATTTGTTTGCTCACATTGTTTTTTCTTCATCTTTGCTGTATCAAACAATCCTTTGTATTATCCTGACCACAGCGCTCTATCTCATCTTGGCAATTCTTCTCGGCATCATTCGAAAAGCGGAGATTCAAAAACTTCTAAACAGGCTGTGAGAAATGGGGAAAGCTACCTAATTTCTCACAGCCTGATTTTTGTCAAATGTCTACCGTGTTATAATAGTCGCTCCAAATGGCATGAGCGCTAATTTTGCCTGTTTAAAGCACTGTAACCCAAAGGGGATTCCTATTATCGTTAAGCAGAGAAGGATGCCGTTCACTGCTGATACAAATGCTATCGGGAATCCCCCGAAAATAATCCAAAGAATATTTAAGAGAAGGGAACCTGCTCCTCCATCGTAAACAACTTCCTTTCCGAATGGAAAAAAAGCTAAACTTGCAAATTTAAAGCATTGAACACCTACAGGAATACCAATAATTGTAACACACCATAATAATCCTGTAATAATCCAACTCACTCCTTGAACAAAACCGCAAAATATAAACCATAAAAAATTCCCTAAACACCCCATCGTTTTCACCCCTAACCTGCCTATGAAACAACCACTGCGGTTCCCGAAGCAATAACCATCATCATATTGCTGGCTTCTCCAAGAACCTCATAATCTACATCTATCCCGACCACTGCATTCGCACCTAGGTCACTGGCACGCTGCTTCATCTCTTCAATTGCATTTTCTCTAGCTACTATTAACTCATCTTCATAGGATTTTGATCTGCCACCAAAAAAGTTCGTCAATCCCGCTTTAAAATCTTTGATAAAATCAACCCCTGCAACTACCTCACCAAATACGATTCCTTTGTACTCAATAATCTTCTTCCCATCTAAATTAGGTGTTGTTGATACAATCATTTTTCACATTCCCCTTTCCTTTTTTTCATTATACCATAACAAAGGGATATTCTTTGCGGAGTTATTGATTTTATCGTGTGAAAGAAGCATCTCCTATAGCCAAAAATCTAGAGCCAGAAGGTTTTTCCTTACTCCCTATATACAGTTTGGTTTTAATTTTTTCATGCGTTTGTCGTGTGATAGACTGACCATCCCTAGTTTTATTTTTTTAAGAATGCTATACTGAACGAGGTAATTTTATAAACTATATAAAAGAAAGGAATCTATTATGGCCAAAACGAAAAGGTTTGAATTACAAGAAAACGAAACAATTGATCAATGCTTAGAACGAATGACAAAAGAAGGATACATACCAACTCGGCGGATGGAGGAACCTATTTTTCATGAAGTTATTTCAAATGGAAAGAAAATAGTTGAGCCATGTGGCAGAAAAATTATCTTTGAAGGTAGGCAAGAGTGAATTCCGCAGGATGTATTACTTCTTTATTGCTTGTTCTAGTTTGAAAGGAAGGAGAATAAGCTTGTAAAAAGTGAAACAAACAGGAAGGACGATAAACAGTGGGAATAGGAAAAGCAATTGGCGTTGGCTTGTCAGTTATTTGGGCGTTAATCATTTTTTCTAGCTTCTTATTTACTGTTCTGCTGAAAAATACAAATATCACAGAAGAGTCTTTATCTATTCCTCTTTTAATTGTATCTATCTCTATTATGTTTGCCGGTGGATTTGCGGCAGGATTAAAAGGAAAAGAACAAGGCTGGCTGTTAGGTGTCTTAACAGGAGCTTTTCTCATTTTCATTTTGTTCCTGATTCAGTTTCTTGGTTTAAACTCTCCATTCCAAAAAGCTCAGTTACTCTATTACGGAGGATTTTTCCTAGCCTGTGTTCTAGGAGCCATTATCGGTGTTAACATCACTACTCGACAAAAATAAAAACGGACAATCTGACAAAACCACCATTTCACTGGTTTCACCATAATTGTCCGCTCTTATGGGAGTATCCAAAAGATTGATTTACTCTCCATGATATAGAAAGAGTCAACTTAGAAAAGCTCGATTTCACAGCTCTTCACCATAGTTGACTCTTTCGACAGTCTGACTGCCTTACTTGATCTCTTGTTTTACTTCACGAATGGCACTGCGGTCGAAAACCAAACGAGAGCCATCAGTAGATTTTAAAGTAATTGTCATGTTTTCTTCATTTATCGCATCAACGATACCATGAAGTCCACCAATCGTTACGATTTTATCGCCTACTTTTAATGCATTTTGCATTTCAGCTGTTTCTTTTTGACGTTTTTGTTGCGGACGAATCAGCATGAAATAGAACACAACAAATAGAAGAATCAACGGACCAAATTGAACGAGAAATTGCATTTTCTCCCTCCTTTCCTATATTTTCATCGAAGCATTCATTTTAGAAGTTTTTTGCATTTGGTTTATTAAAGCCATATTGCTCAAAAAATTCTTCTCGGAAATCTCCTAAGCGGTCTTCCCTAATAGCTTCTCTTACATTCTCCATTAATTTTAACAGAAAATGTACATTATGATAAGAGGTTAATCTAATTCCAAAAGTTTCATCACATTTTATTAAGTGACGAATATATGCTCTTGAATAATTTTTACATGTGTAACAATCACATTTTGGATCTAAAGGACCAAAATCTCGAGCATACTTTGCATTTTTGATAATTAATCTTCCCTCTGAAGTCATACAAGTTCCGTTACGGCCAATTCGAGTTGGCAGTACACAATCAAACATATCAATCCCACGAATCGCTCCATCAATTAATGAATCTGGTGAACCAACCCCCATTAAGTAACGTGGTTTATTATTCGGTAACAAAGGCGTGGTCGCTTCAAGCACACGATTCATAATATGCTTCGGCTCTCCGACAGATAATCCGCCAATTGCATAACCTGGAAAATCAAGAGAGACTAAATCCTCCGCACTTTGTTTACGTAAGTCCTCATACTCTCCACCTTGGACGATTCCAAATAAGCCTTGATCATTTGGTCGCTCATGAGCTTTTAAGCAACGCTCCGCCCAACGACTTGTTCTCTCAACAGATTTAATCATGTAATCACGCTCTGCTGGGAAAGGAGGACACTCATCAAATGCCATCATAATATCAGCACCTAAAGCATTTTGAATCTGCATTGCCTTTTCTGGAGATAAGAACAACTTATCACCATTTAAATGATTACGGAAATGAACACCTTCCTCTTCAATTTTCCGTAGGTCACTTAAACTAAAAACTTGAAATCCTCCTGAATCAGTCAAAATCGCTCGATCCCAGTTCATAAATTTATGTAGCCCACCTGCTTCTTTCACAATCTCATGCCCAGGCCTTAGCCATAAATGATAAGTATTACTTAAAATAATATTGGCTCCCATAGTTTTCACTTCTTCTGGAGCCAAAGTTTTTACAGTAGCAAGAGTCCCTACAGGCATAAATGCTGGTGTATCAAATGATCCATGAGGCGTATGAACCCGTCCTAATCTAGCTCCTGTTTGTTTACATGTCTTTATAAATTCATAAGTAATTGCCGCCAAAGAAAGCACTCCATTCTATTATCTGCTAGTTTGGATTATAGGGGCGGTTCCCGACCCTATGATCCAAACTAATTCTGTCTTTTTTTACTTTTACTTCAGTTTGCCAAAAACCCAAAATACTAATGATAAAACTATGCTTAGAACAATGGACGTCATGATTGGAATGTATATTGTGATATTTTCTCTTTTGATGAAAATATCACCTGGCAACCTTCCAATAAACCTCCATGATAGGCCGATAACAAGAAAGATAATGCCCAGTGTAATAAAGAGCTTTTGTAAACCCATTATTCTGGTACCTGCATTCCGAAATGTTCATAGGTATGGGGGGTGACGATTCTTCCCCTCGGTGTTCGCTGTAAAAATCCGATTTGCAACAAATACGGTTCATATACATCTTCAATTGTATGAGATTCTTCACCGATGGAAGCTGCGATTGTTTCTACGCCTACTGGACCACCACGGAACCGTTCGATAATACCCATTAGTAATTTATGGTCAATGTGATCCAATCCTAATCTATCTACTTGCAATAACTCTAACGCCATTTCTGTTATTCCATAGGAAATAAAACCATCGCCTTTTACTTGAGCAAAATCACGAACACGTCTTAATAAGCGATTGGCAACACGAGGTGTTCCCCTTGCCCGACGCGACACTTCGCCTGCCGCTTCCCTTTCAATGCCAATAGAAAATACATCTGCCGTTCTTTCGACAATTTCGGCAAGCTGCTCCGTCGTATAGTATTCTAATCGTGATAATACACCAAACCGATCACGCAATGGCGCTGATAGCATTCCAACTCTTGTCGTCGCACCAACTAAGGTGAATGGCGGTAAATCTACACGAACTGATCGGGCGCTAGGACCTTTTCCAATAACGATGTCTAAGCAAAAATCCTCCATGGCAGAGTAAAGCACCTCTTCTACAGAACGATGAAGACGATGGATTTCGTCAATAAATAGTACATCACCAGGTTCTAAAGCAGTTAATACTGCTGCCAAATCTCCCGGGCGCTCAATGGCCGGTCCTGATGTTGTCCGAATTTGCACTTCCATTTCATTGGCAATAATCGTTGCCAATGTAGTCTTTCCTAACCCCGGCGGTCCATATAGCAAACAATGGTCGAGGGTTTCATTCCGTAATTTTGCCGCTTCAATAAACACTTTTAAATTATGCTTTACTTTATCTTGTCCAATATATTGTTCAAGGGTTTGAGGACGTAAAGAAAATTCTATTGCCTCATCTTCCAATGTAGAATCAAAAGACACGAGACGGTCATCCATTTCGTTCACCTACCTCTTACTTAATAATAAAAGTTGCAAAGCCTTCTTAATATATTCTTCTGTTGTCATCGTTTCCTTCTCTAAAGTCGGAATAACCTTTTTCACTTCCCTGCTTGCGTATCCCAATGCTTCTAGCGCCTCTACAGCTTCATCCAAGGCTTTCATATTCGGAAGCTCTTGCGGAGGCTGTTCAGAAAGTAAATTATAAGTTTCGACAACATCATGTAATTTCCCTTTTAAATCCAATATCATTTGTCGGGCCGTCTTCTTCCCTACACCAGGAAATTTTACAAGAAATGCTTCATTTTCTTGTTCAATTGCCTCGACAACATGTTCTGTTTGACCTCCTGCCAAAATTGCAAGGGCACCCTTTGGTCCAATTCCAGAAACATTTAGTAGCTTGATAAATAATTCCCTCTCTTGACGAGTTTTAAATCCATATAAAGCATTGATGTCTTCCCGTACATATTGATAGACAAATACTTGTATCTCTTCTTTGTTTTCTTGAAAAGAATACGGATTAGGCGTATGAACTTGGTAGCCGATACCACTATGGTCAATGACTACATAATGGGGATTCACGAAAGCTACAAATCCTGTTAGATAATCATACAAAAAAATCTCCTCCACACGGAAGAAGTCTAGCGTAATAGCTAGACCTCAACATAGTATATTTTATTGTAACACAAATTTATACCCTATGGAAATTCTTTTTTATAAATATGTTTCTCATATATATATTTGTCACGATGACGTGCTATAAAACATACGTCTAAACAGAATTTACCACTTGCTTGCTCCTCACCAATCCGTTCAATCGTAACAGCATGAGCGCCTTCAATTGTACGGGAAATAGAATTACCTGGTGGAACAATGAAAATGACTGCCTCACCTTCCATAATCTCTATACAAACTTCAACTGAGGATTCACTATGAGAACTATTAAATAGAGTGATAGAAACAGTATTGTTTTTTAAAGCTTCTTCTTCCCAGATTTTTGAAGATTTCGTAGCATCTTGAAGTAAAAAATTGCCGCAAATGTTA
>DAIDKD010000071.1 GCA_027451065.1 Bacillaceae bacterium
TGCAAATGAGTACATCTACCTCCCGATTCTCTAGCCCATCAAGGGCCTCAGGTATTGTATCAAAAATTGTGATTTCGGCATTGTCACCTGTATTTTCTAAATATTCTGCGATATGCTGACTTCCTGCCAAAAAACCTACTTCTCTACTACTTAAGTATGAAATATCCTCTAACGGATTGTCAACACTTGTAATAAAAATTTTTTCGTTCAGAAGTAAAGATTGATGAAAATACAAATCTTCCGCTTTCCGTTCACTTTCTTCTTCAAGAAATCTTACTACATAGGCATCTATTTCTCCCTGGACTACATCGTCTTCTAGCTCCTTAAAATTATCATAAACAATCATTTCGAGATTGATAGAGTATTCATCTTGCAGAACTCGTGCTAACGCGTAAAAATAATCTATTCCTATCCGTCTATCTCCTGAATGGTAGCCAATTTGAAATGTTTGATTTTCAAATTGCTCTAAAGATTTTATCGGTTCAGCGGAAAATTCCCTTTGTCCTCTATCTTCTAATAGGTACAGAAAAAGCACCATATTCAGCAATACGGTGCACAATACTATTTTCCCTAACTTCCCCAAGATAATCCCCTCCCTCATTACTAACAGTAGGTCCTCCCGCTGAGAAAATCTTTCTTTACCTGATTTAGCTTAGGTGCCTAGTTGAACGAGCCATCTATCTCTTTACTAGTTAACTCATTTCATTCTTTTCTTTATCAGCTTGATATAGATCCGCAGCGAATATTGCTAGAGGAAAATTTTCAATATCTTTCCTTTTTTTCGCTTGATACATAGCGAAATCAGCATATTCAAATAATTTTTCAAAGTTTGTCGTATCCAACTGATATATACTAACTCCGGTACTGAATTTAATCGGGAACACATGATTCTCGATGACAATTTCACACTCCATTTCCCTTTTCATCTGTTGAATTTCTTGTGCTACTTCTTTTGAATTTTGGAACCCTGTTCGGAAAATCCCAAATTCATCCCCAGCAATGCGAAAAGAAACTGTCTGTTTATCTTCAAGACTTTTTAAAGCTTCACCGAACTTTCTCAACACATCATCTCCGACAATATGGCCGTAATTATCATTGAAGGATTTAAAGTCATTTAAATCAATAAAAAACAACACTCCTAATTTATTAGGATATTTTTGTATTAACTTTAGACATTTTTCTTTATAAGCATATTTACTATATAAACCTGTTAATTCATCAATATCGTTTTTAATTTTTAATTGCTGATAATCCCTATGCTTTCTCCAAAGGATATACACAATAATAAGTATAATAAAACATAATGGGATAATCGTAAGTAATATTCGATAGAACCCTTGTTGTTCAACTACATCGTAATATTTACTTTGGTATTCTACCATCATATTTCCCCATTCTACCACTTGACTTTCTATGTATAAAAGATTGTATAACCTTTGGATATCCGCCATCACTGCATTTAGCTCTTCATTGAATGCATTTCCGCTAATACCGTGGGTAAAAGCCTTCTCAACTACACCAACGTCTACTAAAAAAACATCATCCGTAATATATTGATAATATTGTGCGACAGATTCCCTACATAGAAAAACATCAATTTCACCGTCTATCACCGCTTGGATAATTGATGGGTAATCATCATAAATAATATAGTAGAACTCCTCTGGACTTTTCCCCTCTTCACTTAGATACCTTTGATATTCTTCTCGAGTGACAGCTTGATAACCATAAAAAATTTGGTTGGCTACTCTCTCAAACCCTGAGATAATTCCCCAGCGTAGAGTATTCATATGCCTATTGGCAAATTCTTCATTCCCAACATTGGCAACGGTGGTGACATTATCCTCTACTACCACATTGCCCACTTTAACGATTTCATCAATTGTTTCGGCAACTGTATAACCAAAGATAAATTGAATCTGATTCTCAATCAGTTTCTCTCGTAAATCAGGTTGGAACGTATCCTCCATTGTATTAACAATCTCGTATTGAATCCCTGTCGCATATTGAAATAGCTCCACTATTTCAATATAAATACCTGTTGGAGTTCCATCTGCCCCAAAAAAGCTATACGGAAAATTCACATTGTGGGTACCGATTGCAATGCTATCATATTGTCTCAAAATATCCTGATACTTTACTTGGATATAGTCCTTGATTTTTTCTCTGAAAATTTGTTCGGAAACTTCTGTTATCTTTTGAAAAAATTCCTCACCTTCACTTGAGCGAAAGACTTCTTCTACTGCTTGAAATAAAAGATATACCTCCTCTTTCACCGTCGCAAATTGAATCTTATGTACTTTATCTCGAAATGCATATTCTGCTTGCAAGCTTTCCCGTTCAATCATATCCTTTCGCAATTGTTCATGAGAAATAATCAAGTCTACTTCCTGCTGTTCCAGTGCATCAAGGCCTTCGTCACTTGTATCAAAAATCACCATATCGACATTGTCGCCATGTTCTTCTACATAATCTTGAATAAAGCGACTCCCTTTTATAAACCCGACCTTTCTATCAGTCAAGTCAGTAATATTATACAAGGGATTTTCAAAATTAGTATAAATTACTTTGTTACTAGTAAACGTGGAATAGTGAAAGTACACCCTTCCCCTTTCCTGTTCACTCTCCTCATCTTCAAACATCCTCAATACATATGCATCGATTTTCCCTTGAAGCATATCCTCCTCTAATTCTTCTAGACTTTCATAACCAACCATTTCAATTTTGATAGCATGTTTCTCTTCAAGAACTTGTGACATAGCTTCAAAAAAGTCGGCTCCCAACGTCCTTTCACCTAGATGGTAGCCAAGTTGGATCTTTTGCCCTGCAAAACGTTCTAATGACTCTAAAGTCTCTGTGGCAGACACTCCCCCTGCACTCCGATGTATAAGTGGAATAAACATCATATTCAACAATATCGCACCGAGGATTATTCTCCCTAACTTTCCCAAAGCAATCCCCCCTTCCCCTAATTCCGACACAGTCTGAGCAAGCTACCTTTGCTCTCCTTTTTGCCCAACTTCGGTGGCTCGCTTCCTATACTAACTCATAAAAAATACTGCTATTGTTACAGTTGCTCTCATTGTCTCCACTTCTCGTTCTACTTCTACTGTTTGGGTTTGATTAGCTGACCCTGTAATTGCTCCCGCGATTGCATCTGCAATTACCCCTGCGATTGCAGATGCACTTGCGTCTTCCTCTTCATTTGTCTCTGCACCTTCGTCTGCCGCTGTACCTTCACTTGACTCTGTGTCTTCGTTAGATTCGGTAGCTGCACTTGATTCAGCGCTACTCATTTCTTCTTCCGCATCTGTCATCTCCACGGTTTCGATGACTGTTTCACTTCTTAACTCTAAGGAAATTGTTTCCACTTGAAACAGACGATCCGCCTGTTCAAGACTTCTTATAAAAGACTGGAACTGCAATTGGTTTTCCCCTTCAACATCCACAGTGAAAGTTAATTTCGTTAACTCTGACTCTGAACTAGTGGAATCTCCTTCTGTCGTAACAGTTTCTTCATCTGTTGTCGTACCTCCAAACTCTTCTTCTATTAAATCACCTGCCGTTACTTGATAGTCATCCGCAGCATTAGGCGTGCTGGCTTCCTCTGTTTCTTCTGTTTCTTCTGTGTCCATTGTATCCGAATCTACTATGCTCGTATTTGTCAACCGAACCCTTGATAAACTCACGTTGGCTGAACTAGCAGATTCTTCCATCGTTGCCAATATATTTTGAATCTCAATATCTCCAACAGGAATTTGTAATTCTACCCCTTCCAATTGTTCTGAGAAATCTTCAAGAACATCAACTTGATCCATTCTCGCTCTAGCATCCCCCAGTAATTGCTCAGCAGCTTTTAGTTCTGACTGAGCTGTTTGTTTATTATTTTGAATAGGGACCAAGAAAAAATGATACACTCCATATAGAATCCCACTAGCCACAAGAATGCTTAGTAGTAGAACAATTAATTGATTTCTTCCGTATGAAACTCTCATGACCTCGCCTCCCTTGTTAAAGTAAGTAGACCCTCTCTATCAAGGGAAACTGTCACATCACCTAAAAATCCTTCCTCATCTTGCTGTTCAGCCGATTGGAAAGAAGCCTCACTTACCCAGCTAAGAACGTTTAAGTTCTCTACGTAAACACCTACATCACGGTATGTTTGCGCTAATATTCTAAATGTAATAGACTCACCGTTTGTATATGTATAATCCCTTATTGATGCCCCGACGGGAAGTAGACTTGTCACTTCATCAAACACTGTTGTCGTATATATTGTCTCGTTCAATACACCGATTAGTAATTGTTGCTCAGCAAGCGCGGTATTCTGTGCAGTAATCTCTGTCAGTTCTCTCTCTATGGTCACACGCTCTACATGTGCTGCATTGGTATCCATCATCAAACTGGCAATATTACTACGTAAGGATATGGATTGAAAATAAATAAAAACAAGTCCAGCCGCAATAACAATCAATATTACAAAAAAAGTAAGGTAATTTGCCATATTTTTCGGCGGCTTTTTTGGAAGTAAATTTATGTTAATTAGCATGGCGCACCTCCTTCAACCCTAAACCTATTGTCAGCTGATATTTTTGAGGAACTGTATCACCGTGAACTGTCGTAATAGCATTAGGAATCGTTTGAACTGGCACCTCTAACGCTGCTGCCAGGTTCTCAACGAAAGATTCCAAGAAAGGATTCTCACCTACCACAACAATTTTCTTAATAGTGTTCCCCTGAGAAATAGAAAATTGATAAAAATGCAAGATTCTAGCAATATCTCCAATTAAATTATCAAAGTTTACTGACATATTCTCCTGATTGCCTTCCCAAGTAGCTTGAATATCCCCATCTACCAAATCACCAGAAACCCATTTCCCATCAATGAACATTCCTTCATACTGCATAAAAATCGGAACATGATGTTCAAAGATACTCAAAGTGGCACTTGAAACATCTACTTGTAACATTAACACTTCCTCACCGCTACCGCTTACTTCTATTTGATTCATATATAGCCGATAATAACACAGTGGCGCAATATCCACAGCAACAGGATTGGCACGTCCTTTACGAAAAGAACTAGCATAAGAAGAGACCAACTCAAACGGTGTTGCTACCAAGAGAATTTCCTTGCCTGCTTCACTGTCTGACAGCACCTCGAAGGATATAGATGGATCTTCGAAAGGAAGGATAATACTTTCTCCTAGTTCAAGGTACAAATATCCTTGAATTTCCTCATCGACAATATCGCTGGGAATAGTTATGGTTTTTATAATAACTGATTCATCAGGCTCGACAAAAAATATTTTTTTTCCTTTTAATTTCCAGTGGCTGATACATTCTGTGATAAATTGATTAAATTGTGGTAAATCAATAATTTTTCCATTCTCCACTATGCCATCTGGGATGTATCTTTCACCATATCGTTTCACGACAATTGGGTCGGTTGATTTCAATTCGACAAAGCGAATCACGTTGTCGTTGATTTCAATACTAATATGTGGATGTCTTCTAAACGGCATGGATACTTCCCCCCTTATAATAATCGTACATACATTTCAATTAATTGTTGTCCAAAGAAATAAGCAATCAGTGTTCCTACGCAAATGTATGGCCCAAAAGGAATCGGTTTGCCTTTCTTTGCTTTTCCTGCGATGATGAAAATTATTCCTAGTACGGCTCCAACGAGACATGAAAGAAAGAATGCCAACACGGTTCCTTTCACCCCTAAAACGAAGCCTATTACAGCAAATAACTTGATATCGCCGCCACCCATTCCACCTTTGCTAAGAACAGCAATCAACAACAGCATGCCAAAACCAGCAGCTGCGCCAACAAGGCTATCCCACCAAGGGTTCAGCGGAACGAATAAACGTTCAATGACGAAAAGAACAGCAAAGAAAGCCAATACTTTATCAGGAATAATCATATAATGAATATCCGAAACGAAAATAATCATCAACATGGAAATAAGCGTCAAAGCAACGACAGTTTCTCCACTCCAACCAACAAACATAGGTGTAACAGTAAATAAGAGACCTGTAACAAACTCCACAACAGGATACAGAGGAGAAATTGGCTCACCGCAATTTTTACATTTTCCCTGTTGGAATAAGTAAGAAATAATGGGAATTAATTCCGCTGCTGTTAATGTATGCTTACATTTCGGGCAAGCTGAACGTGGCTTCACAATAGATTCTCCGTTAGGAATTCTTAAACCAACTACGTTGAAAAAAGAGCCGAAGACAATTCCAGTTAAAAATAAATAGCTATAAGCGATGATGTAATCCATGATTTTCGCTCCTTTGATTGTACTAAACGGGCTAGGAGAACTGGACAACGCCACTACATTCCCATAGCCCGTTAGTGTAGTATACTAGCAAAACAAAATCATTTTTTGCTGTCTATTATTACCAGTGCTTAATTATACAGGTACAAAGTATCTCCACTTAAGATGCTACTGTACCTTAAGGACTAATTGTTCTGGTTCCTCTTTCGCTATCAGCGTTAATAACTGCTACAGTTGCATTAGTAAATGTTATTTCTGCTGAACCAACCTCTAGTGCTCCATCAGAAGATATTGCCAACACACTGCCATTCTCTGTAACCGCTACTTCCCAATCATTACCTTCAAAGAATCCTTCGTCACTCAATAAAGCACCATTAGTGGCTCCAGAACCTAACTCATCACTTGTAAGCGTTAAAGTTCCGTCATCATCTGTACCATTCTGTGCAACAAACAGTTGTGCAGCATTCAAAATTTGAATCGCATCTGCTTTTGCTGCATCTTCACGTGAGTTCTGAATGACATTACCAATACTAACCACAGCAATTGCCGCAACAATACCTAAGATTACCAACACTGCTAATAACTCAACTAGGGTTAAACCTTTTTGGTTCTCTGTATATTTCTTCATTAATTTTTTCATCGTTCTCACCCCCTTTCAAGCTGTGTCAGTTGATGCTCAACATAGGGCGTAATATTCTTTGTCCCCTTGAGCTGTGATAAACCATTGCCCCACCCCCTTTCAGTAGTTACTTTACTGAATGGTACCGAACATCTCAAACATCGGTAACATAATTGCTAGGATAAGAAAACCCGCGACTACTGCTAACACTAATATCATCAAAGGTTCGATTAATGCTTTGAGCTGATCTGTTGTTGTTTCTACCTCTACTTCATAAAAGCTAGCTATCTCTGCTAACATACCATCTAAGGAGCCTGTTTGCTCGCCGATAAGAATCATTTGAGTTACTAAAGGAGGGATAACCCAATGTTCACGCATTGGAGCTGCTAAAGAATCCCCTCTTTCCATTGAATTTCTTCCTTCACGTAGGATTTTCTCAATCACCGCATTTTCAATAACATTCTCTGCAATATCAACGGCTCGTAGCGCTGGTACAGAGCTGGCAAATAATGATGACAAAGTTAATGTTACTCTGGCGATAGCTGATTTTTGCAGTAATTTTCCGAATAGGGGTATTCTTAGTGATAAATGATCAAAAAAGTAACGACCCTTTTCCGTTTTTCTCATCATTGATACTGCTACAACGATAGCTAGGATGATGAGCAGAATCAACCACCAAAAAGTTTGGAGAAAGTCACTTGCATTTAATACAAATAACGTAATCCCAGGTAAAGCAATACCTGAATCATTAAATAGTTGAACAAAAGTTGGAACGACAAACAGTAGCATCAGAGCCAATACACCTGTCATTAAAACAACAAGCATAATTGGATAGGTCATAGCCGACTGTACTTTTTTTCTTGTTCGGTACTGCTTCTGGTAATAGTCGGCTAACGTTACCAAACTATCATCAATTGTTCCTGTTGCCTCTCCCGCCCGAATCATACTAATGAACAACGGTTTAAATAACTTGGGATATCTTTCATACGCTTCAGATAAAGGAATTCCTTCCCTAAGCAATTCCTCTATTTCAGCTAGTGCCTTTTTCAGTACCTTACTATCTGTTTGCCTTGACAGAATGTTGGTTGCATCAACAATAGTAATTCCCGCTTTTAATAGCGTAGAGAATTGCCGTAAGTAAATGACGAAATCTTTCATTTTTAACTTGCCATCGAAGTTAAGATCTTTTACCCAGATTGTTTCGGGGATTTCTGCAATATTTATCACACGTAATTGCTGTTCACGAAGTTTTCCATATGCTTCACGTTGGGTTCTTGCCGTGATTTTTCCTTTTTTCTGTTTGTTTTCTCTATCTCTCGCAACGTAAGTAAATAGTGCCATCTGCTATAGCTCCTGATACGCGTGGACAGCTTGATTGGAAACGAGTCCTTGTTGGACGAGGTCTTTCATATCCATTTCCAACGTGTGCATACCCATTGCCTTATTCGTTTGAAGAACGTTGACGATTTGATGGACTTTTTCGTTGCGAATTAAGTTAGCAACAGCTGGAACATTTACTAGAATCTCCGTCGCTGCAACTCTTCCCGTCTTCTTTGCATATGGAAATAATCTTTGCGATAAAACCCCTACTAAAACAGAAGCTAATTGAATCCGAATCTGGCCTTGTTGTGCTGGCGGAAATACGTCAATAATTCGGTCAATAGTGGACGCTGCACTTTTTGTATGCAAGGTAGATAGTACTAAGTGACCTGTTTCCGCAGCTGTTATTGCCGTTTGGATTGTTTCTAGATCACGAAGCTCTCCTACTAAAATAACATCTGGGTCTTGACGTAATGACGAGCGTAACCCACTAGCGAAGGCCTTCGTATCTTGACCTACTTCCCGTTGATCAATGACACTTTGTCCATGATGGTGAAGATACTCAATTGGATCTTCTAGAGTAATAATATGCTTGGCTGATGTTTTGTTCACATAGTCTAGCATGGCTGCCAGTGTAGTTGATTTCCCGCTTCCCGTCGGCCCTGTTACGAGAACCAACCCTTGTGGCTTGCTTACCATATTCTTTAACACATTCGGTAACTGCAACTCTTCTAAGGAAGGTATTTTCGTTGGAATTAAACGAATAGCCAGAGCTACTTTGCCTCTTTGTCTGAAAACATTGACACGGAAACGACTGATTCCTTCAATTGCATAAGCAAAATCTAATTCCTTCTCTTTGGAAAAAGTACCCCATCCTTCCTCAGACATCATTTCTCTCGCCAATAGTTCCGTTTTTCCGCCATCCAACACATCTGCCTCTTGCTTGACTAGCTTCCCATCTATCCGAAATACTGGTGGAAGATCCACAGTCACATGAACATCAGAAGCCCTCGCATGAAAAGCTTTTACTAATAGCTTATCTATTTGCTTTTCCAAACATATCATTCCCCCCTTCAAATGAATTAAATTATAGGATTCCCCTTTTCTAACATTAATCAACACTTGCTATTTGCAACACTTCTTCTGTCGTTGTTAGACCGTCTAATACTTTTTGCAATCCATCATCTACTAAGAAAATTGTTCCTTGTTTTACTGCTAAATCATATAAATTTGATACTGATTCGTTGTTTAACAATGCTCGTCGCATTTCTTCAGTGACAGACAACACTTCTGTTACTCCCACACGACCACGGTAACCTGACATATGGCAAATTGGGCAGCCTTTGCCTCGATATACTTTTTCGACAGTCATGTTTCTTGAAGCAAAAATTTCTCGTTCCCGTTCTGTTACTTCTACCTCTGTTTTACAGTTACGACAGATTCTCCGCACAAGGCGTTGAGCAACAACACCTGTTAAAGAAGAGGCGACTAGAAATGGTTCTACTCCCATATCAATTAATCGCATCAACGTTCCGATAGAATCATTGGTATGTAACGTACTAAGAACAAGATGCCCTGTTAACGAGCCGCGAATAGCAATCTCTGCTGTTTCTCTATCACGAATTTCTCCGACCATGATTACATTAGGGTCTTGACGTAAAATCGAACGTAGGGCACTGGCAAATGTCATGCCGATGGTACTATTTACTTGGACTTGATTAATTCCTTGCAGCTGATATTCCACAGGGTCTTCGACGCTAATAATATTCACATCCGGTTCGTTTAACTTATTTAAAGAAGCGTATAATGTAGTTGATTTTCCCGAACCAGTTGGTCCAGTAATCAAGACGATTCCATGGGGACTTTCAATCATTTTTAAATATTTTTTTAAATTACTTTCTTGAAAGCCTAATTGGGTAATATCTGTAATGGACGTATTCATATCTAAAACACGGATAACCACCTTTTCCCCAAAAATTGTTGGCAATGTTGAAATCCGTAAGTCAACTTGTCGTACATCTATTAAAATACGAATCCGACCATCTTGTGGAAGGCGCTGTTCCGTAATGTCTAAGTTGGCCATAATTTTTATCCTTGCCAATAATACCCCTTGCACTTCCTTTGGCAAAACCCGCTCGTCTTGTAGCTTTCCGTCGATACGAATCCGAACCAAAACACCTCTCTCTTGCGGGTCTAAATGAATATCACTTGCTTGCTGTTCAATAGCGCTATTCAAAATAGAGTTCACAAGTTGAATAATTGGTGAGTCTTCATCTTCCTCGATTCGAGTTGGTGTTTCAGCAGTCGTCGAATTTTGTTCCTCCAACCACTCACCAACAAAATCTTCGTATTCATAATATCTGGCAATCGCTCGCGTAATTTCATCTTTTGTAGCAATTGCCGGGGAAATATGAAATCCTGTCGACATCCGTAAATCATTAATTAGAAAAAAATCCATAGGATCTGCCATTGCTATATATAATTTGTCACCTTCTCTAGCTAAAGGAATCACATGATTCTTTTTGGCAACATCCTTTGGAATTAAGCGAAATAACTTCTCATCAAAGGGATAGTTGTATAAGCTTACTTTTGGAATTTCTAATTGCATTTCTAACACTTCAATAAGTTGTGACTCGGTAATATAACCTTTTCGGAGCAGTGCCTCCCCAAGCTTCTCATCTGGCTCTTTTTCAGCGAGAGCTTGCTCCACTTGCGCTTCGGTTATTAAACCAGCCTCTACTAACATATCACCTAATCTTTTTTTTATTCTCCGCATGTTAGCCTCCTTTCTTTCTTTTTTTAGAAAAAGGAAGTTTTTTTACAATAATTAATAAAATTTCTATTTTACTATTGCATTATACCAGTTACTATTCACAAAATAAACTAAAAGCTATAAACAATCGAGCGATAAAATTCGACATTATTTTACATAAAGTAAGTGCAACGCAACACTTCTATTTCTCACTTTATTTTATCACAAAAGCTAGTTTATCACATGTGAAAAGCTGTTGGTTTTCCTAAATAATAGCCTTGTCCATAATCGCATCCTAATTTTTTTAATATATCAAGTTCGGCTTTTTCTTCGATTCCCTCACAAAGAATTGCTATATTCGTATTTTTAGCAAACTCACAAAATGCTTTCACTAGAAAATATTTTTGTTCATTTTGATGTATCCCGCTCACACTACTTCTATCAATTTTAATGATATTTGGTTGTAATTCCAAAATCATGGACACATTAGAAAAATCTATACCAAAATCATCAAGCGCTAGCTGAAGCTGATAGTTTTCACGATATTTCTTGATTACTTCTAGTTGGTCTTTCGTCCACTTTTTCCTTTCAGGTAATTCCAAAGTAAGGTTTTGTACAGATATTCTTACTTCTTTTGCCACTTGAATCATTTTTTCCATATACTTTTCGATTGCCTTAGGTGATTTATTCTCAATGTTAATAGATAATTTCCCTTCACCTTTAAAACCACGGATACTCTGCTCCATCATCAATAAATCTAGCTCATCTAATCTGTTCTCTCCTTCTGCTGTTTCTATTAACTCCATAATATTAGCGAATGCTGGATGATTGGTACGGGAAAGTCCTTCATAACCATGCACTTCTCCCTCATCTATGCAACAGATCGGTTGATACACAGGATATATTCGCTTTTCCTTTATGATGGTATCTACTACATCACCTTTTGATACCTTTTCCTTTTGACTGCTATATACACCTTTGTCAAATAATTCTAGTGATACATATTCATCTTCCTTTTCCTTCGCTTGATACATAGCGAAGTCAGCGTAATGAATTAACGTATCTAAATCCGTAGCATCTAGATTATAAATACTACCTCCTACACTTGATTTTATTGGTATTGTTCTACCTTCTAGAACAATTTCACATTGAAGACATTTTTTTATTTCTTGTAGCGTGTCTGTTATTTCATCATGATTCCTAAGCCCCATTCGAAATATACCAAATTCGTCACCAGCAATTCGAAAAAAAATCGTATCTTTATTATTGATTTCTTTTAAGACGTTACTAAAGTGAATAAGGGCTTTATCCCCTACGATATGACCATACGTATCATTGATTTGCTTAAAATCATTTAAATCAACAAAGAAGAAGGCACCAAAAGTATTTGGTTGCTCTTTGATTAGCTCACTACATTTCCCTTTATAGGTATACTTATTATAGAGGCCCGTTAATCTGTCAATCTCAGCTTGCTTTTTCAATACTTTGTTCTCTTTTCTTTTTTGGTAGTACTTTTCTTTTCTTGTGTAAAAAAAGAAGAAAATTATACCCCAAAACCTCGAGGATATTTTAGAATAGAACTCCCTGAGCATTCATACAGACGCCT
>DAIDKD010000072.1 GCA_027451065.1 Bacillaceae bacterium
AATTTTTAAGACTATTACACTATACCACAGCACCTAGTAAATTTATATAGAAAAAATATGTTTTTTCTATATAATGTGTATAATTTTTATATATTTTCGTATATAATAAAAAAGCTGGTGGGTTGTTTTAGAGATAAGGGATAGTCTCTACACTTGCTTATTTACTATCACAATAAGGGGGATTTCTTATGAATAGCGGAAAGTTAATAAACTTCCCTGAAAAAATAACAAAGGATATTAAAACGTATCAAGAAAAAACAGGCATCACCACATTTACAGGGGCAGTTTTGGAACTAATCAGAAAAGGTATAGAAGTTTCAAAATAAGATGAAATAGTATCTACAAACAAAAGAAAGGAGACCTATTATGAAGTTTGTTATAACCCCCCTGCAACTTAACGAAACAAATTGGTTAGATATCTTTACTAAGCCACTAACCGAAAGAGCAAACTATGTAGCCAACGAGGAAGTATTATCCTATACCCAAGTAGCTGGGAATATCTTAGGGGTACCCTTAGATATTTACTCATTTAAGGAGCAATTATACTCTCTTGTATATGATAGAAAAGATGTGCATCTGCTTACAACAGACTTAGATAAATCCATAGACAATAAAGTCTTCCTTAGTATTCAAAGCATTATGAAAATGCACAAACAGAACAATGGGTTATCCGTAAATAGATTTATCGCATTTATGGAGGGGGAATCATTGCTACCCCTAAAAGAAATAAAACCCTACTATATTCATTTGCGAAATACGTATAAACACTTACTGGAAGTATTTCATCAACAACATGGTGATTTACTTCACAATGATTTTCAGCGAATTATCATAGATACAGTTAAATGGCTACAGACATATTTAGCAAAATGGGTAAATAGCACCGACTATACCATTAACCCTATTAAAGTTATTTGGTACGGTGAAGCAACAAAAAGCCAAACTTATTTTCTTTATCTACTATACAAGTTAGGAATAGATGTATTAGTATTTCACACAGAAGGTATGAATATATTTTCTACACTTGAATGCGTAGACGTACCTGCATTTACGTACCCATCTACTCTACCGTTAGAACCTTTTCCAACAACAAAACCTACAAGAAAGGCTACTGTTGCCAAAAAAGCGTCTAGTGAATTAGATACTATCTTTCATGCAGATGGTACATATCTTTTTAAGCCATGGCAATTTAGGGACTATATCCCCAAGGCCATCACTTTACACACAACATACGATGAGATAAATATCATTACAAAGGAAAAAGCATTTATTAGACCTAACTTTAACGTAGTAAACAATACTGTTGAAATACCCCATATCTTTTCAAAAATACTAGGCATAGCAACAGATAAAAAAAGTTATTGGAACAAAATAAGGGAAATTACAAATAGAGAAGATAGCTTAACCATAACAGAATTTCCGTTTACGCAAGAAAATAAATCGAATAACCAGTTCCACTTTAAAAAAGCATGTACAAACGGGATTTTAGATTCCGATAAAATGTTAAATACAAACTGGTGGACCTATAAACACTTGCCACAAGGATTACAAATAGGGATTGCAAAAGCTATCTCTAGGTATGTAGATAAAGCCACGTTCAAACAAACACAAGGAGAATCCCTTGAAGCCTTACAGCTTTATTTGTTTAGCCAAGCTCTTACTATACCGAAAAATATCTTACAGTTACTACAGAAATTTGATTACTCACAAGATGTTCCGAAAATAGTATTATTTAACAATGGGAAAAGCGGTACAATATCAAAATCAGACTGTGCTTTACTCCTCCTACTTAACGAATTAGGTTTTGATATTATTATCTATAACCCAACAGGTGAAAACGATATTGAGTTCTATCTGGACTCAATATCGTTTGACAATCACTGGCTAGAGGAAATAAGTTTTGACGAAACTTACCACTCTACCAAAGTAGCGGAAAAAACTTCTGTAATAAAAACTATATTTTCAGTAATAAAGGAGACTCTTTTATGACCAATAATCTAGAAGTATCAATTGCAAAGCAGGAAGAAACACTAAACAACCCTAACGAATTTAAACTACAACTGAAATCAAGTACAGAAGTACGACAACTGGTCGATACCATCGATATCAAAGATCAAGTATCCTTACTAGAATTTGGGAAAGCACCAGCAGATCAAATCTCCAACTTCTCAAACAGAGTATTAAACACTATTCAGTCCTCTAGCATGGAAGAATCTAGTAAACTATTATCCTCCCTTGCCAAAATTATGGATAAATTTGAAGCAAAAGACTTTGGTGAAGAACCAAAAGGAATCTTCGCCAAACTATTTAACCGTGGGAAAAACTATATCGATAAGATTATGGCGAAATATCAAACGATGGGTGGCGAAATAGATAAGGTCTATATCCAAATCAAGAAATATGAGGATGACATGAAAAAATCCACTAACACTCTTGAACAGCTATACGATGAAAATTTTAATTATTTTATGGAATTAGAAAAATATATCGTAGCATCCGAACTAAAAGCCGAAGAAGTACGGAATAACGTTATCCCAACACTAGAAGCCAATGCAACGAGCGGAAACCAATTAGCCGCAATGGAACTTGAATCGGCTCGTAATGCTCTAGAATTACTAGAACAACGTGCTTACGACCTAGAGATGGCAAAACAAGTATCCTTCCAATCGGCACCACAAATTCGGATGCTACAACGAGGAAATACTAAACTTATCGCTAAGATTAACTCAGCGTTTGTTACGACCATCCCTATCTTTAAAACAAGCCTGATTAACGCAGTAGCGGCAAAACGTCAAAAAGTTGTAGCAGAAGGTATGAACGCCCTAGACGAGCATACAAATAGAATGTTACTACAAAACGCTAGTAACATCTCCCAACAAAGCAAGGATATTGCGCGTATGGCAGGTTCACCTAGTATCAAGATTGAAACAATGGAAGAAACATGGAATATCATCATGGATGGTTTGAAAGAAACCAAAGCGATTGAGGATGAAAATGCCCGTAATCGTGAAGCGGGTAAAAAACAACTGCAAGAGTTACAAAAAAATTATGAACAGGCAAAAGGTGTTACTATTTAATAATATAAAAAGAGGCTGGGTCAATAAGGCAAAAAACGATTCTTTCTCAACATTAGGTATTTTGAATTTCCAAGGCACAAGATAGGCGCTTTAAATAAAGACATCTACTTGTGCTTGAAAATATTTTTACCCAAAGGCGAGTAAGAACCCAAAAAACGTCCTATTGACCCAGCCTCAGCAAAAACTGATAATATGAAAATACAAGTAATATCAATGGTTTTAATAATTATCAGTTTTTTCCTACTGGTTAGCAAGAATTCTATACTTTAAGAAAAGTGAAAATCCCCTCTTAATTCACTACCTTCGAAGACCCATCTGCATAATTAATTTCAATACCCTCTTCTACATTAAAAATAAACACATTAAAATTAATTTCATCGTCCTCTATGCTTTGTGCTTCCATTTGGACACCTCTGGCAACTAATTCCTGGTCTCTAAAAATCGGTGTTACTCGATACCTTACATGATTTCCTGTATCCTTAATATACTCAGCCACCATATTTTCAAAATACAGCATATGTGGTGTGTTTAAGCTTCTTGTTCCTGTCATTAAGTTTTTTAAATTATTATTTTCTCCAGTCAGTTGAAATCCAATTAAATGACAGCGGTTATAGAGCCATTGTTTACTGCCACTGCTGTTGGTAAATTGCTTGTTTTTCCAACCAGTAGGGTCTACATGTAGGGACTCCCTTTCTTCTGTAGGCATCAAGCTTTGATGGAGCATGGCGTTGGCTACTCCGACACGATTATATGTGTCTAAGTCTGAAAATTCCTGCCAAGCACCATTTTCTAAATTTAGCTCTTCCTCTGAGAATTCTGCTACGCTATTATTTACATTAATAGTTTGATTTTCTCCATCAAACTCTAAATATGCCAACTCTCCAGCAGTTTGTGAGATAGTTTCATTTGTGTTCAATCCTAATTCGTTCATTACCGTATCCCAATTGAGAATCAGTCCTATTGCTATTACCAAAATTCCTAAAATACCCGGTAAAGTTTTATTCGTCTTTTTCCTTCTTTTCTTCGCCATGACAATCCCCTCCTCTTCCCTCTTGATAAAACTATTATATCAAAAATCAAACATATGTTTCAAAGAAATCAATAGGAAGATGTTATGTGCACACTTTCGTTCGACAAGCATATTATTTTATTGTTGCTGTGATTTCATTTACTTGACCTCCTCGCTACTTAGTAGTACAATGTAGTTGTACTAAGTAATACTTATTATCTGTATAACTTACTAGCTTAGGAGGTGTTGATTGTGGAGAATCTAACGGAAATGTTAAAAGGAGTCCTAGAAGGTTGCGTGTTGGAAATTATTAGCCGCGGTGACACGTACGGTTACGAAATTACCCGTCGCCTCAATGACATGGGGTTTACGGAGGTTGTTGAAGGTACCGTTTATACGATTTTGGTCCGACTGGAAAAGAAAAAGTTGGTAAATGTAGAAAAAAAACGTTCTGATGTAGGTCCTCCTCGTAAATTTTATTCATTGAATCATGAAGGACACGCTGAATTAGAACAATTTTGGAAAAAATGGAATTTTGTTTCAGCAAAAATGCATACCTTGAAGGAGGAGAAATAGTGTGAAAAATTTTATCGAACTAATCATAGGTGATTTAGAGAGCAAGAAAGAATACAGAGCATTTATGAAAAAAGTCAATGCCCTGCCGAAAGATTATGCCTTTGTCTTCAAAAAGATTCAAAAATATATGTGGAATTTCGGATATGGGTTTGGGGAAGAAATCATCAACATGTATGAACTGTTTGAAGCTAGTGCCGCAGAAGGCAAGCATGTGCTAGACGTTACTGGTGAGGACGTGGCTGCCTTTGCTGATGAATTGATGGCAGCTTCAAAGCCAGATGGAGAAACGACGAATATATTAGAGGATGAAGTAGGCTGGTCAAAAGAAATTGAAAATAGAGTGGAACAGCAAGTAAAAATTTGGACCAATAAAAAATAACACTAGGAGGTTATAGATCATGGTAAATTTCATTAAAAAGATACTTGGCGACAAAAAAGAATACAAGGATATGATGGCTCGTGTGGAAGCTTTACCAGGAGATTACCCAGAAGTCTATCAAAAAATCTGTAGCTATATGTGGGGCTTTTCCTCTGGAAGCGGCATGGATATGTTGAGAATTCAGTACGGTCTTATTGAGTTGTTTGAAGATGCTGCCGCTGATGGCAAAGACGTATTGGAAGTGACTGGTGAAGACGTAACGGCATTCGCCAATGAACTGGCCGACCAAGCAAAAAGATGGGATGATAAATTCCGCCATAATTTGAACAAGAGTGTTCTGAAACGTGTGGGAAAGAATAAATAATCGCTTTCTACTTAGGGAGGGGAACAATGATGAGTAATACAGCAATTTCAGTGAAAGGGCTGAAAAAATCCTTCAAAGATAATGAAGTGTTAAAAGGAGTAGATTTTGAAGTAACGAAAGGGAGTATTTTCGCTCTTTTAGGATCAAATGGTTCTGGTAAAACGACGACAATCAAAATATTAACTACTTTACTTCAAGCAGACAAAGGGGAAGCCGAAGTTTGTGGTATCAATGTTCAATCGAATCCAGAACAAGTACGGGAGAAAATTAGCCTAACCGGACAAAATGTAGCTGTAGATGATATTTTAACAGGACGAGAGAATCTTGATTTAGTAGCGAAGCTTCGTCATTTACCTAATCGGAAACATGCTGTGGAAGAAAGTCTGCGTCGCTTTGATTTACTAGAAGCTGCTGACCGCGCCCTTGCTACTTATTCTGGCGGGATGAAGCGCCGACTGGATTTAGCAATGACTGTGCTAGGTACACCAGAACTTGTTTTTCTTGATGAACCATCTGTTGGCCTTGACCCAGAAGCCCGTTTGGTCATGTGGGATGTCATTCGGGATATGGCCAAAGCTGGAATTACCGTTTTTCTCACTACTCAGTATTTAGAAGAAGCAGAGCAACTGGCTGATACCATCGCCATTTTGCATGAAGGAAAAATTCTCGTGCAAGGTACCATGGAAGAATTAACAGCTCTTCTTCCTCCTAAAAAAGTGGAATATGTTGAAAAACAGCCGACACTTGAGGAAATATTTCTTGCTGTCACTGCAAAGAAAGGGGCGAAAGAATCATGAGTGGAAAACATCTTTTCAGTGATACGATGACGATGAGCGGACGGGTCATGAAGCATTCCCTTCGCAGTGTTGACACAATCATCACGACCATACTCATGCCGGTGATGATGATGTTGGCCTTCGTCTATATTTTTGGTAGTGCCATGACAATGGATAAAGCAGATTATGTTAATTTTATCGTACCAGGTGTCCTGCTCATGTGTATCGGAATGGGGATTTCCTATACAGCAGTCCGGGTGAATATGGATATAACGAGAGGGATTTTTGACCGTTTCCACTCTATGCCAATTGCCAAATCTTCTATTTTAGGTGGGCATGTTATCTCATCGTTGCTGTTGAATCTATTATCGGTAATTGCAGTGATTCTCGTTTCCTTTCTGATGGGTTTTCGCCCTCAAGCTGATTTGCTGGAGTGGTTTCTGGCGATAGGAATTTTGCTACTGACCATTTTTTCCTTTACTTTGATGGCAATTGCTTTTGGATTAATGGCAAAATCTTGGGAAAGTGCCAGTGTATTTTCTTATTTGTTAATCGGACTTATGTTTGTCAGTTCCGCATTTGTTCCAACAAATAATATGGGGAGCGTCCTTCGTGCTTTTGCGGAGAATCAGCCGATGACATCACTTGCGGGGAGTGTGCGCTCATTGTTGATGGGGCAGCCAGACACCAGTGCTGTTGTGACAGCTGTTATTTGGTTAGTGGGAATTTCGGTTTTGTTTTATGTCATTGCTATGGGGGTCTATAAGCGGAGGAATAAATAATGATTTATTTTTATTGTATGTCTATGCTATAATATGTGTATATTAAAAAGACGACATGTTAGTAGCATGTCGTCTGATGTAACTGTTACCGTAAGGCGAGTGGTTACATCTCAAACCTAGTGTTTTTTGATTTTGAACCACTCAAGCATTTGCGGGCGTAGAGTGGTTCTTTTTCTTTCCAGAAACTTTACAGTTAAGTACTGAGCGATTCCTCGCACAATCCCTTGGAGTATCCAGTGAAAAAAGTCCATGGCGATCACCTCCTTTCTCTGAAAAATAGAGAAAAGGGGAAGCAACCTCCCACCCTACGCTATGTAGTTACTTTGATATTTTAACATAGTTCTTAGAAGAATCATAGATTGTATTTATGTTACTTCTTGCACCTACTTCATCCGAAAAGTCCGAGGTGCTACTTTCATCATCACCACAAAACCAATAATTACATATAGGAAACTCACCGTCGCTAGGATAAGGACATATTTCAGTCCCCCTACATCTGAGCTCATGTTGATATAAGCAAAAAACCAAAAGACTCCACTAACAATTTTGTAAATGGGATTGACTACCTCCATATTACAGGAAAAAGGCTGTAGCAAATAATAAATAAACAGCTCATGGAAAGAAAACAGCAATACCAAGCTGATAAACGTAAAAGTGGTAATGCCCATGAACATCCAATGAACAGATTTTGTATTGATAAAGGCTGCTAGAATGAAAAAGAAATAACATAACCCGGCGAGTAAACCATTGTACAGCAATGTTTTTTTAAAGCGATAGATGAAGCCGGAAATAATCACATGCTTCTCCCGATAAAACGGATAATGCAACATGGCTACATCACAGTTTACAAAAGCCATCTGGACAATTTTCTTACCGAAAGAGATAAGATACATGAGGAAGAACAAAGATGGAATAAGTCCGTAAAGGTCGTCTATTGAATCCTCTCTTGCAAAAAAACGAAGCAAGACAAGACCAATTCCAAGTACTGTTATCCCAATCAAGCGCCATCGTAAGGCTTTGTGTAATAATTTTCGATAACGGCGGAACAACAAGGCATTCAAATAATTGCTTCCGTTCATCTCTTCACATGTATCAGATGGCTCTAAAACCATATCTTCTTGCATCGATACGTTCAATTCTCCTTCTTTTTTCGCTTCTGCCATCACATCACGGACTATTAGACTTTCTTGATACATATAGGTAATGTAGGCATTTCCCTTTCTGAAGGTAAGCAGTTGTCTGATAGAAACTAGCAACAGTAGCATTGACAACACGAAGGCAACAGGAGTAAAAAGAAATTCACCCCAGCTTCCTTTTTCAAATACTACCAGTAATACAGCACTCCCTAAAAGAGCAATGATTATTACAGCACCGAGCACTTCCTCAACTGATTTTTTTGTGGAAAAATACATAAAAAATAATCTTCCCAGATAAGAAAAGAAATAAGAAAAGCTTGCATATAACAGGATAATTCCGAGTGTAATACGCCAAGGCTCCCCTACTATGGAACCAAAAACCAAAGATGCAGGTATGTAAAATAGAATATGTAATGCAATATCAATCATCAATTGACAACGAATAAAAAACTGTTTGGGTATGTCAAAATCTTCAACGAAGGATAGCACCCGTTCATCAATATTAGCAAACCACCCTTGGGAAAATCCTTTTACCAATACAACAAGAATAAACCATAATAATAACCCTAACCACAAGGTATTTTTTTCACCCATAAACAAAATATCCATTGCATTTTCTACCAGATCCCCTTCTATAGAAAATCCGATGATGAAACTAGCAAGGAAGTAATATACTCCTAACCATACGAATTTCATGAAAAATCCTTTTAGAATTCTGAACAAGAATAAGAAAACACATAATATTTTCTTCAGGCTATATATTTGATAAATTGTACGAGGGATTTTTCTCCCAATCAGCGGGATTCTCTGTAAATAATAGAGGAACCCGTTCACCCGCGTGCTGATACTGACCTGCTCATAATAGAAATAATAGCGAATGGCCTTCATGATTGCTCCCATCTACTGTGCACCACCTTCATCTGTTTCTGATAATAACTCAATGATTTCTTCCTCAAAATTCGGCGCGTGAACTTCTTGCGTATGGATGCCTCGCAATGTTCGGTGATGCAACAAGACAATTTCATCGCATAAATCCTGCGCCAATTGTAAAATGTGAGTGGAGAAAATAATAATTGAGTCAGATTTCAGCCCTAGCAGTAACTCTTTCATCTCATGAGCTGCTACTACATCAAAGGAAGTCAAAGGCTCGTCCAGCAAAAGGACAGGTGGCTTCACAATTAGTGAAACAAGCATTTGAACTTTGTTTTGCATCCCATGAGAATAATCCCTTAACAATACATGCTGATCTTTTTCCTCAATTCCAACGAGCTGTAAATATTCTTCAGGGCTTTTTGGCTGAGAGATTCGTTCCTTATTTATTTCCATAAAGTATTTGACAAATTCATACCCCGTCATAAATGTAGGTAAATGGGGAACTGTATACACATAACCAATGTCTGTGCTGTCATACTTCTCGTTTGCTCCAGTGCCTTTATCTAGTGCAATCGTTCCGCTGTCAATGTCCATATTTTGAGAAATGCAGTGGAACAAAGTCGTCTTCCCTGCCCCATTTCTCCCTAACAGACCATAGATTTTCCCAGTTTCAAAGGTAAAGCTTGCATCATGTAAGATGACTTTTTCATCAAAAGACTTGGTAATATTTTGCAGTATTAATTCCATTTTCAGTCTCCTTTATGTATTGAATTTTCATAATAATAGAATAACATTCATGACGAAATGATTCCACCTTTTCTCTGTTTAAATTTTGCTACAAAAACAATACTTACAATTTCCCCTTCCATGATTTAAAATAAAAGAATCACAGCAAACTAGGATTGGAGAGAGAGAAATGATACGATTTGAAAATGATTATGCAGAAGGCGCTCATCCACGCATTCTCAAACGAATGATGGAGACCAATGAGGAACAGACACCTGGTTACGGGATGGATGAATACTGTGAGCGGGCCAGAATACATATAAAAAAAGCTTGTCATGCAGAACATGCAGATGTCCATTTTTTAGTTGGTGGCACACAAACCAACACGACCATTATCGCCTCCATCTTACGCCCTCATCAAGGTGCAGTTTCCGCAACGACAGGACATATTGCTGTCCATGAAACGGGGGCAATCGAAGCGACTGGTCACAAAGTACTTACTTTACCAAGTGATGACGGAAAAATATATGCTGAACAAGTAAAGGAATTATTCGATGCTCATTGGAATGATGTCACCCATGAACATATGGTTCAACCGGGGTTGGTGTACATTTCCCACCCTACTGAAAACGGTACGACATATACGAAATCTGAGTTGGAAGCATTACGTAAAGTTTGTCGGGAATGTGGTTTGCCTTTGGTGATGGACGGTGCTAGATTAGGATATGGCTTGGTTGGAAAAGAGAATGATTTGTCGTTAGCAGATATTGCGAAACTGTGTGATGTGTTTTATATTGGCGGAACGAAAATTGGGGCGTTATTCGGAGAAGCAGTTGTCATTATAAATGATGGTCTGAAAA
Source organism: Bacillaceae bacterium (assembly GCA_027451065.1). Taxonomy (GTDB): domain Bacteria; phylum Bacillota; class Bacilli; order Bacillales; family Bacillaceae_G; genus DAIDKD01. Next base: position 10,559 of record DAIDKD010000072.1, read on the forward strand.
AGGATTTTCGTTATTTCATCAAGCAACGAGGCGGATTATTGGCGAAAGGAAGATTATTAGGAATCCAGTTTGAAACTTTGTTTGAAGATGGTTTATACGAAGAAATTTCCAGTCATGCTGTGGAAATGGCAATGAGCATTCGTGAAGCGTTTCTTGAAAAAGGTTTCTCCCTACGATATGATTCTAAAACAAATCAGCAGTTCCCTATTTTACCTAATGATGTACTGGGAAAATTAGGCGAAAAGTATTCTTTTTCTTTCTGGGAAAAATTTGATGATTCGCATAGTGTGGTGAGGTTTTGTACCAGTTGGGCAACAAAAAAAGAGAATGTGGAGATGTTGGTAGCGGATATTCGAGATTTGGCTTAGGTAGCTGTTGCTATATAAGAAAAACTGAGCGGGGTTTGCCCGGTTTTTCTTATATATTTATTACACAGTATGTGCGAACAGTGCAATACATTTTCGAACCCTCATTGTATAAAATTCTTGTTTTACAAATTTTTGATAAGCATAGAAAACGACCATTATTTGTACTTCCCTTTTACATCAAGGATTCAAGTCTTAACGTACAATATTTCCATTTTGCTGTCTGTCTCCCTTAGACAAGGTACCTACATTCTTTCGATAAACAGAAATATTAAGCAAAATCGTTAATATTGTTAATACACAATAACCAATTAATATTGATAACGATGTATCCATTAATGCTGACCAATCTTCCCTCCGTATCCAATAATGAGTAAAAACCCTTGTCATAATCAATGAAATAGGCACTAAAGAAATACTGATAAATGAATGCAATACCCAATTTTTACGATATTTCTCAAGATTTACAATTGGCAATGCTATTGCAATTAATCCAAATATCAATGCTAAAACGTTAAAATTTGACATCATCATACATCATACTCTCCTTTTTATCAATCGAAAAACAACCAAATCCTTCCAAATATCGCATATTTACAATGCTTTGATTTGCTTTCCACCAGTTCTTACTTATGCTCCATTCTTTCTCATATTGTCCCCAATTCCAAGGAATATCCCAAGACCCATCAGCATGCAATGAATTGATAATAAACATAGTTTCATATTGTGAGATCTCCCTGTTATCTTCGTAGAAAATACTCTCAGAAGACAGTAGAAATTGTGACGGTTTGCAAATATATTTTGTTTTCCATTCCTGTGTATCTTTTGTAATTAACGATGATACCATTTCTTGTAATTTGTTTCTAAATGTATTGCTATCAAACAAATCTATCCCCTTGCTTACACAATATTCATAGAATCTAATGAAACATAGTCCTTCATGCATATCTTGTAAAATTTTGCTCTCCATAAATGTATGTACTGCCTTTTTGGCTATTTCTAAAGTGGAGTTATACAGTTCTGAACCTTCTTCTGAAAAATACAGAGCGAAACCGGCTAGGCAAACTGTTGGATTATATCCCCATTCTTCATTGACATCCTCTTTATATGACCACCAAGGGGCACGAGGAAATTCATTGTTTGATGGTATGACAGCATCCCAATATCCGTCATGAAAATCTCTTTTTTCTGAAAGATATGCCAGTATTCCTTGAACAATTGGATGATTTTTGTCTTTCATTTCTAATTCATACAAAATTTCAGTAGCACACCAAGTTTGAATTGGTGAAGAATTAGGATTCCAGTTATCTGCCTCTAATCCATGAGCAAATCCTCCATCCTCATTTTGATACATGGACAAAGCAGTAAGTACCTCCCCTTTTCCACCATTTTCAAAATGATATTTCCACCTTGCTATATCTAAAGGCCTAGCATTTCTGTATATCCACTTTCTTATCGTTCCATATTGTTTGCATGATAAATTCACTTTACCATCTCCTCATTCTACGTATTCAATATCGTTATCTTTACACCATTCAAGTGCAATTTTCTCATGGACAGTCGCTTCATAATCAAACCATTTTTGCTCCAACCCTAAATCATAGACAG